>LXQK01000099.1 GCA_001683905.1 Marivirga sp. ANT-B6 | reverse complement strand
TAAGATACTAAATCATTTTTTGCCGTACCAGGTTTGTATCACTTTTTCGGCAGCCTTGCCCTGGGGAGTAAAATCGGTGTCCTTTACCCTCTTCAATTGTTTTTCTTCCTCAAACCATTTCCACAGAAATCCCCCGGCAAAATATGGTTCATTCCAAACGGCGGTGTATAGAGCTTCGTAAGCGTTGCCCTGCGCTATTTGATTAGCTTCCAGTACTTTATCTTCATGTTTCCAATGCCCATCGGCAGCAAAGTCCCGACTCGGATATCCGTATTCCGTAAACAAAATGGGCTTTTTCCACTGGCGATGTAATTTACGTAACGCATCTTTTGTGTCGTGCCAGGCCTCTACCGTAGTAGTTACCTCAGGTGTTTTCGCCTCGCTCAAAGGAAAGTATGCATCTATACCAATGTAATCCATGGCATCCCAGAATTGAACCTGCTGATACTCGTCCCAATTGGCTGCATAGGTTAACTTGCCGCCTTATTGCTTTCTTACGGCGGCCGCCAATGTGGGCCAAAAAATAGGGCGTTGCCTGGTGGCTTGTCGAAATTCAGTACCAATACATAATATTTCAACATCTAGCGAGTCGGCAATTCGAGCCATGGCCATAATATATTGGGTATAATCCCTTTCCCATATCCGCCATTCTTTGTCGTTGGCAAGGGTATAATCACCTGCCCAGCCCTGTCCACCAACCCATACATGCGGCTTCAACATGACCTTAAGGCCAGCTTCTTTCGCCAATATAATGGTGGTGATGATTCCTTCAGATTTTTCACCCCACCATTGCCTTTCCCGATTGAAAATTACCTCGGGTTTATCAGCAGAAGAAAAAGCATATGGAATTACAGCGATCCAATTGGCGTGAATTTCTTGAACAGATGAAAATACGCCGGTAGAAATGGGGGTAGGCGGTGCTACAAAACTTACCCCCCGAATTGGCGTGGTTGTTTTTTCCTCGCTGAATGATGTTTCTGAATGGGTCATCGGGGTCACTGGAAAATCTTTCATTGTGATGAAAGCAACGACGATAAGCCCAAGGATAAAACTGAAAATAATGATTAGGGAGTTTTTGCGAAGCATCTTATGCCGTAATAAGCGGAGATCTATCCTTTTTCCGTGGAAGATATAAAATTATAGCGAGATTCAGCGGAGATTTTTTTATTCTGTAAATACTTTTTTGATTTTGCTTCTCTGGCAAAAGATACATAATTTTAAAGCTGAAATAAAACTTTCCCTCATGAAGCAGTATCACGATTTAATGCAGCATATTCTAAACAAAGGAGTAGCCAAAGGGGACAGGACAGGTACAGGCACAACCAGTTTATTCGGATATCAGATGCGCTTTGACCTTCAGGAAGGATTTCCGCTGGTGACCACCAAGAAAGTGCACCTTAGATCTATTATTCATGAATTACTCTGGTTTTTAAAGGGAGAAACAAATATAGCATATCTTAAGGAAAATAAAGTTTCGATATGGGACGAATGGGCTGACGACAATGGAAATTTGGGCCCCGTATATGGCTACCAATGGAGAAGTTGGCCTACGCCCGATGGACAAAAAGTTGACCAGATCTCCCAGGTGATTCACCAGATACAGCATACGCCTGATTCAAGAAGGCTTATTGTAAGCGCATGGAACGTAGCAGATGTTAACCAGATGGCTTTGCCACCTTGTCATGCTTTTTTCCAGTTCTACGTTGCCGAGGGTAAATTATCCTGCCAACTGTATCAGCGCAGTGCTGATGTGTTTTTAGGCGTTCCGTTCAATATTGCCTCGTATGCTTTATTAACGATGATGGTTGCGCAAGTTTGCGGGCTGGAGGCCGGCGAGTTTATTCATACTTTTGGCGATACCCACCTCTACTCGAATCACATGGAGCAGGTACACCTCCAATTGGGCCGCGAGATCCGACCCCTGCCCACCATGAAAATCAATCCTGCCGTTAAAGATATATTTTCCTTTACAATAGATGATTTTCAACTCGAGAATTATGATCCTCACCCACACATTAAAGCAGCAGTTGCAGTCTAGGGGGCTTACAAGGTCAAAAATGATAAATCGGTGCTGTTGGGAAAATGATGTGCTCCAATAGCACCGATTTTCCTGATGCCAGTGACATTACAGCAGAAAACTGTTTCTGCTTTCATTAAAGCTGCTTTGTCAGCCCTTAATTCCTCTACCTTGTACTTCGGATGGTTCTGGCATATTTTCATAATATGCCTTCTCATAACGCCGGAAATACATCCCGTAGATAGGGCAGGGGTGAAGAAGCGGTTCTCCCTAACCCAAAAGATATTGGCCGCTGTACATTCAGCAATATTGCCGTTGTTATCTGTCAGTATCAGCTCATCCAGCCGTCGCTCCTGTTTTTCCAGCGCAGCCATAATATAAGGCAGGCACTGCATGGTTTTTAGTGC
The DNA here is from genome assembly GCA_001683905.1 of Marivirga sp. ANT-B6. Classification (GTDB taxonomy): domain Bacteria; phylum Bacteroidota; class Bacteroidia; order Cytophagales; family Cyclobacteriaceae; genus ANT-B6. The sequence continues at coordinate 4,472 of LXQK01000099.1, read as the reverse complement.
CGAGGTTAAGGAATAAGATAAAGTTACTTTTTCGGAAAACGCCACGTGGACAAGCGGGCGGGAGTCCGGTTCGATGAAAGGTTGTAAATACAATATCGATTGAATAGTGTTGTCTTTTGGAAGATACAGTCCACCCTGGCTTCTCCAAATCATCCATTTGATGCGCGCCGTACCAGCGTAGCTGTTCGCCGCCATCAATTCCAGTATATACGTCTGTATCTGCTGGTGAGTAAAGTCGCTTGATGCGGTTAAGCCCATGACTTTCATGCCTTCAACCATTCGCTCAATGTGGTAAGCGAGCAAAGGCATTTGGTAATTCCGGGCGATGATGGTTTCAAATAAGCCATCACCATATTGAAACGCCCTTTCGAGGAAGGAGAACTTCAGATCTGCTTCATTACATATTTTACCATTCCGGATTAATTTCATCCACATTATCTAAAAACCTGCATGAAAGTACTATTTTCTTGCCGATAATCTTATCAATTGGTCAAACTATGTGCAACAGATAACATCGCTTATCCATTTTCGGCCACAATAACCGCCCGCTTCTGGGGCTCATGAAGGTATCGATGCTATCCCACAAGATAAAAGATGAATACAAGAGATACATTAGCATGTAATAATGGGCTTTTATATAACTATTTTACCATTTATAAATAATCCGGTGGGCAGGAAAATATTATTTATTAATATTGAAAAGGGTAAGGTATAAAATTATGGCTGAAAGAAGCAGCATTTTTGATATGATAGGACCGGTAATGATAGGACCATCCAGCTCACACACGGCAGGAGTGGTGCGCATTGCCCGCGTGGCAATTCGTATTTTAGGGGCGAAGCCACAAAAGGCCACGATTACTTTCTACAATTCATTTGCTCGAACCTACGAAGGACATGGCAGCGATAGAGCCGTAATTGCAGGCCTGCTGGATTTTAAAACCGATGATACGAGAATCAGAAATGCCCTGGATCTCGCCAAAGAAGCAAACCTGGAATACCACTTCAAATCTGTTGGAAATGCTTCTACCTTGCACCCCAATACAATTAAAATTAGCCTATCGGCTGGAGATCGATCTGTAGAAATTTTGGGCGAAAGTAAAGGAGGTGCACTTATAAATATCGCCGAGGTTAATGGTTTTACGGCTAACTTCAGCGCGAACCTGCATACCTTAATCATCTATGCCGAAGACACCAAAGGCAGTATCGCCTTTATTGCTGACGTGATATCACATGATGATTGCAACATTGCCACTATGTCTGTTTCAAGAAAAGGGAAAAATGACCTGGCTTGCCAGGTATTGGAAATGGATTCAGGCATAAAACCGATCACTTTACAATACCTCCAAAATCTAAACTGGATCAAAGAGGTAATTTATATACCGGATATAGATTCATAATTTCGCCACACCAGCATGCGGATACTTTTAACCAAATAGAAAACCAAATAACGATGAAAAAAACTTTTAAACTAATAGCTGCACTACTCATTGCAACGGCTGGCTATGCACAAGCACAGGAGCCCGGTGAAGACTGGACCCTGCAGCAGTGCATTGATTATGCGATAAAGAATAATATTCAGGTAAAACAGAGTCAACTGGATGTTGCCCGTTCTTCAAATTTTAAAAAGCAGGCTGTGGCTGGTTTTTTTCCGACTTTAAATGCGAGTAGCAATTATAGTTATAGTGTAGGCCGGTCGATAAATCAGTTTAACAATCAAGTGGAAGAGGTGCCGATTACCAATCACTCCACTGGACTTTTTAGTGAGCTGGTACTTTTCAATGGGCATCGGAACTGGAATACACTTCGGCAGGCCAACATTGACAAGACCGCTGCTGAACTGGATGTAGCTGCTACGAAAAATAATGTAGCCCTGGATGTCGTGGCTGCTTACACACAAATCTTGTTCAACAGAGAATTGCTGGAAAATGCTCAAAACCAATATGCCACAACAAGTTTAAGAGTTGAGAGAACAAAAACATTGGTAGAGGTAGGTTCTCTGGCAATGACCGACTTGCTCGATTTACAGGCTAATCTTGCCACGGATGAATTAGACGTGGTAAATGCTGAAAATCAGCTGGATCTTGCACACCTGAACCTGAAACAGATTTTACAACTACCCGAATCGCAATCTATAGAAATTGTGGTGCCTGACCTGGATGCTCCTGTCGACGCACTTCCTGCACAAAGTGCGTCAGAAATATATAATGTTGCCTTGGGTACTCAACCGCAAATTCAAGCCGCAGAAGCAAGGATCAGGTTTCAGGATTATGAAGTTCGAATTGCAAAATCCAGAAGTTACCCTTCGTTAACTTTAAGCGGTGGGATCAATACCAACTACTCAAGTGTTGCCCCTGATCAAATTCCAAGAGCTGGTGGTGAGACGCAGCAAATTGTGCCGATCGTAGGTTTTCTCAATCAAGATCAAAACCAGCCTGTTTTTGCTACCAGACCACAGAATGTACCTATAGAATTCACAGAAAACACCTACTGGAACCAGTTGAATACCAACCAGAGAAGGTTCGTGTCGCTGAATTTAAATATCCCTATCTTTAACGGATATCAGGTAAGAACCAGTATCGCCAATGCTGCAATAGCTAGAGAAAACGCCAACTACCTGGCCATAAACCAGCGGAATATCTTAAGGCAAACGATCGAGCAGGCCTATCTGGATGTGTTGTCTGCCACAAAAAGCTTTGAAGCCTCCCAAAATCAGGTTTCAGCACTGCAGGAATCCTTTCGGAGTAACGAGCAACGCTTTGAGCTTGGAGCCATCAATGCAGTAGACTACAGTCTTACTAAAAATAATCTGAATATTGCTGAATCTGACTTCATCAGGGCTAAATACGACTTAATTTTCAAATCTAAACTACTGGATTTTTATCTGGGTAATCCTTTATCATTTTAATATCATGGCTAAGAAGAAAAAATCAAACAAATTATTAATAATCCTGGTAGCTATCGTTGTCCTGATCATTGTGGTGGCCCTGGTGGGTAAATCAGCTGGATGGATAGGAAAACCACAGGAACTGGAGGTAGAAGTAGTTGAGGCTAAAAAGGCGACCATTGTAGAAAAGGTAAGTGCTTCTGGCATGGTACAGCCAGAGCGGGAGGTTAAAATTAGCCCCGACGTTTCTGGAGAAATTACGCAACTAGAGGTAAAGGAGGGAGATTCAGTTGTGTTGGGGCAGTTGATGATTAAAATCAGGCCGGATAACTACCAGTCTGCACTTGCACGTGTACAAGCTAACCTTAACCAGCAGAAAGCTAACCTGATCGACGCACAGGCAAGATTTGCGCGTTCCGAAGCACAGTTCAAGCAACAGCAGCTGGCTTATGACAGGAGTAAAAATCTGTATGATCAAAAAGCAATTTCTGCTGCAGAATTTGAACAGGCAGACGCAAATTACAATATTGCCAAGCAGGACCAGGAATCAGCGCGGCAAAGTGTAAATGCCTCCCGCTATATGGTGCAAAGTGCTGCGGCATCAGTTAATGAAGCAACGGAAAATCTTTCGTTAACAAATATTTACGCCCCGGTAAGCGGCACGGTTTCCAAATTAAGTGTAGAGCGAGGGGAAAGGGTGGTAGGAACTTCTCAAATGGCAGGAACGGAAATGCTGCGTGTGGCCGACCTGACCCAAATGGAGGTTAGGGTAGATGTAAACGAGAACGATATCATCCGTGTATCGTTAGGGGATACCGCTATTATTGATGTGGATGCTTATTCATACAAGAAGAAAAAATTTGAAGGTGTGGTTACTTCTATAGCCAACACGGCCAATCAAAAGGCATCACCGGACGCAGTCACGGAATTTGAAGTAAGAATTAGAATCTTAAATAGGTCATTTGCCGACCTGATGGAAAATAAGGATGTAGTGTCCCCTTTCCGGCCCGGAATGACAGCCAGTGTTGATATTATTACCAACAGAAAAGCTAACACCCTTTCGGTACCACTATCTGCGGTGACGACAAGAAATCCTAACGATAAAAAAGCGCCTGAAAAAGATGGTCAGGAAGAGGAAGATGAAGAAAGGGAAGAAAATGAGAATGCTACAGCCCAGAATGAAGGACAGCCAAAGGATGATGAGATGCAGGAAGTAATATTTGTCATGGAAGATGGTAAGGCAAAAATGGTTCAGGTGAAAACGGGTATCAGTGATTTTGACAATATTGAAATTGTAAGTGGTATCAAAGAAGGAGCCCAGGTAATATCAGGTCCCTTCCTCTTAGTTTCAAAACGACTTAATGATGGTGATCTCGTAAAAAAGCAGGAGAATACCGAACTAAAAGGATCATCGGAAAAAGAAGTAGCCAAAAAATAATAGATTGACTGATTTAAAATAACGGGTTGTGCTAGGCTTGACTAAGTTGGCATAATCCGTTTTTTTTACAATTAATAACATATCCCACGCTGACGGGTTTTACCATCCTTCGATTCTAACAAGACGTCCGTTTTATACTTTTTACTAGTA
>LXQK01000098.1:3929-4768 GCA_001683905.1 Marivirga sp. ANT-B6 | reverse complement strand
GTGCTTTATCAGTTTAGTTTTTGCGGTAAATGCCACATAGCCATCAAATCCTTGTTGAAAAGAAATTTTGCAGGAGTATGCCACTAAATTCCCTGCAACACCTTCATACAACTTGTCTTTTCCTATATTAAACGGTGCGTTTTCCAATAAATCCATCAATACGTGGTCTTTTTCAATTGTTAAACTCAAAAGTCCTTGAGCAATATCTGAATTGTTCACTATGGTTAACTTATAGATTTCTTTGGAGTTATCGGCTAATTCTGATTTCCTATCAAAATTCCAACCGTTTAATTTTGTGGTCGTATTTAAGTCTTTTATAGTTAGCCTATGTATTTCTGTTTGAAAGCTGTCACCAGAAACTGTGTTTTGGATAGAGTTTGTCAATTTATCAATCACATAATCTAAAAGTGCAGGCTTTTTCATTGACGATAGTAGTTTAGTTTTAACGGTACAAAAACTATCTATATTTTTCAGCTTCCTTACTTTAATGCTAATGTTTCTCGCATGCCCCCTAACTACTAGGGAAGTTGTTACGGTATCTTTTTAAATACTTTGATCAATCAATTTTTCCCCTGTCATTGGGAATTTGCGATGGTGCAGTATAACTATAGGTATGGCTGGCTATAACATTTTTGAAAAAACTTCACTTCTATCCGGTTTCTGCGATAAACCTTTATCCAGTAAATACGGCAGTTTCTGGATGGAAAGCATACCAGGCAAACCAAAAGGTGGTGAAGGCGGGCAGTTCCTGGCCTGGCAATAGGAAATCCAGGTTAGCTATAGGTAGCTTGGAGCCTCCTTGTTCAAATGGTGTTGGCATGCTGGGCTGACCCAACGAT
>LXQK01000098.1:0-3843 GCA_001683905.1 Marivirga sp. ANT-B6 | reverse complement strand
AGATTAGTTAATTAATGTGATAATAATTATTTTTATGTAAAAAGAAATTGATATGAACATTCAAACGGAAAAATTAGATTTAATTGAGTGGATTTCAAGACTGAATGACAATTCAATTATTGATAAATTGAAACAAATAAAAGAGGAATATTCAAATTCTAAAGACTGGTGGGATACTTTGAACCAAGAAGAGATTGAGTCAATAAAGAGAGGGCTTAAAGATTTCGATGAAGGTAAAACACATTCGCAAGAATCAGTTCGTAAGATTTATGAAAGATACTTATAAACTCATTTGGTCTGATGAAGCATTAAATAATTTAAAAGGGATAATTGATTACCTTGAGAACAGATGGACAAAAAAGGAAATTAAAAAATTCGCCCAACTTCTCGACAAAAAGCTCAAATTAATAGAAAATAATCCTATGTTATTTCCAGAGGGTGATAAATCAGATGGATTGAGAAAATCAGTATTATCCCGACAAACAACTATCTACTATCGGATAATAAATTCTGAAATAAGGATAATTACACTTTTTGATAATAGGCAAAATCCAAATAAACTGATCAAAAAATAAGGAATGAACAAACTACAAATAGCTTAGTGCATGCGGGTTTTAGAGATGTTTTTCATTATTTTCCTTTTTTTGTTTAAAGACGGAGCGGGCTTATTCCCCGGTTTTAGTCTTTCCTTTAATCTTATTAACGGTGGAATAAACGCCATAAATAACCATCAGCCCTATAAAGATGTAGACCCAGACCGGTATATTTTTGCCCGCTATGATCAGGTATAAATAGGCTGAAATAAAAAAAAGACCGGTTAATAAAGCGGGAAGTACGACAGACTTTTTCTTGCGAATATTTTTGATTGTCCAGCCCAGACAGAGAATAAAGAAAGGAATGGCTCCCAGATAAATTCCCCCAAAGATGAAGGGATTTACGCCATAATTTTCTCCCAGACTCAAAAACCACGCTTTAACCGATTCCCACCACTCCATATATGTTTTACGTAGTTCCTTTTTCGTTGTTTATCGACTCGCTCAATTTCGGACTTTTTAACTTCCTGGCTAAACTATATTTAAAAGACCCATAGAATCGCTGGAGGTGTATTCATTATGACAAGCGTTTCTCTAAAATCAGGTACTATCAACGAGCGTAGGGTTGAGATCCTGCTATTTTCGTCAAGTGCAAACTTTCTGGCCCTTGACGTCATTGCCTTTACTCAAGCTTATTCACTTATATTTTTTGCATTCATCGCGCGTACTGCACGTTCTATTCCTGCAGGGGTCAATGGGTACATAGGAATGACCTGTTTCATCACTTGTATCGTATAGGTGTGCGGCCAGTATCGTATAGGTTCAGGGTTTAGCCATACGCACTTCTTAAATTTAAGCGATATTGCTTTCAAATTTTGTATGCTTGATGCATTTAATTCATACGGCGCCATAGCTGCGTCACCGATAAAGAAAACTCTGTACGATTTATTGTGCATCAAAAGCTTCTCGACCGATATCGATTTTGACCGACGCTCATCGGTAAAAACCTTGCCGTAAATGGTATTGTGGAAATAGTATACTTCCAAGTCATGTGCAAACCTGGTCTTCATTTTTCTAAAAAGGTCCTGCACACTGCGCAAATACGGGGCCATGGAATATCCTCCATTATCAATCAACACAATCACCTTCAATTCCTCCATTTTCTCGCTCACCATCTCTGGAAGAAAAAATCCACCGCGCTTTAACCCAGCCATGATAGTTTGAGGCACATCGAGCTTTTCTATAGCACTTTCTTCTATCACGCCTTTGATAGAAGCAAGGGCTGCATCCACATTGTTGTCATTGAGCAAAGCGTCGCGGTCTATAGGAAAATAATTCCGATCGCCAATGACCTTTCTTGCCATCTTTCCCCCACCCTGGCCACCAACCCTGATGCCATTTTTCGCAGCACCGCCATGCCCATACGGAGAGATACCGCCCGTACCGATCCAATGGCTTCCGCCCCCATGCTGCGTTGTTTGCTGCTGACGAACCTTTTCCATTCGCTCAAGAAGCTCCTCCAACGATAAGTCCGAGTAGTCAGCCATCTTATCCAGCAACCGGTTTTCCGGTTTATGCTCCTGGTCGACCTTATCATCATCCGCCATGTCCGGATTGTCTTTGTCCCAGATTTCTTTACCCGATAGCACCTCCTTGATGTCGTAGCTGGTGAGGTGCACCTGATCAAGAAAGGTATTGATAAGCTGTTCATCGGTAAGATCGCCGTCAGCTTCGTCTAGAAACTGGGTTTTCCACTTTGTAAAGGTTTCTGACCGGCGTATAGCATCCTCCAGCGTTTGGCCGGGCAAGATGGGAATATGGAGAAAATAAGCATAGTAGGCCTTTGTAAACGGCCCGATGTCTGCCGGCTCTTTTACAATGATGCCTTTGAGCACATTATGCACATCTCCCAAGGTCTTGATCAAACCTTTTTGCATAGTTTTACGAAGTAAAAGCAAGGTGCGAACGTCTGCCTTTAAACCAAAAGATCGAAAATGTTCGGGAAGGGAGCTAACCATACGATCTAATTTGAATTTCCAAAAGCAGCTTGATTAGCACCAAGCATCCGGTTTATTCGGTCCATATCGGTCTGAGTCTTGATTAATGCCCCAATACCGTCGAGTCCCTTTATTTTCTTCATAGCCTCTGCCGGGGCGATCATGCTCATATATTTCAGCCAGTTCAGGATTTCACGGGTAGTAGGCGCCCTTTCAAGGCCCAGCCGACGTAAATGATAAAATACATCGAGGGCAACCTTTACCACTTTTTCGTCAAGCCCCGGATGATGCTTTTCAATAATTTTTTCCATAACATCCTTGTCAGGAAAGTCGATATAATGATAGATACACCTTCCCTTAAAGGCTGTAGGCAGTTCCTGCTCTCTGTTGGAGGTAATCACGATGGCCGGCATGTCCTCCTCAGAGATCTCGATTATCTCGCCAGATTCAGGCATTACAAATTTCCGGTGGCTCAGGGCATAAAGAAGGTCGTTGGGAAACTCCCTCGGCGCCTTGTCGATTTCATCAATCAATAATACCGAATGCGGCTTGCTGTAGGCAATCGCTGCCGGTCCCTTAATTACATAATCGCCAAGAATTTCTGGGTTACGATTGCCGGTTGTGAGCTTGCTTCCGAGTCCTTTTTCTTCGCGTTGGGCGTTAAGAATTTCAATCTGCGAATCCCGCAAGTATTTTACATGATCGAACCGGGCAACAAATTGTTCGATATTACTTTTCGAGCCTACCGGATATACTTCCAGGTCAAGCCGGCGATCATTTGCATAGTGGATGGGAAGGTCTGTTTTACCCGTACCAGGTTCACCCTCAATCAAGAGCGGCATACCCAGCACCCGAGCCATGTGAAATGCCTGAGCCAGTGCCGGGTCGCACAAATATTTTTCTGATCCTGTCCAATGCGTAGTTTCTGCCATAATTCAATCTAACTGCTTGTTGCAATTTTAGTTCTTTAAAACTTAAATATCAATTTGTTGCAGGAAGTTTATTGGCGGGGCTGATGCTTTGAAAGGCTGCTCGTCTGGAATAGTTTACCTTAGTCTTGTTGTAAAAAAAAGTCCCTAAGCGCAAATTCTCCATACAATCTATCCTTAACCCTGAGAAAGCCGCTGCTCAATTTTTATATGTATTTGGTCGCGTTTTTAATTACTTCTGTTGTTGTCCAATCTTTGTGAAGGCTCAAAAAATCGTTTATAAATTTTCTATCAATCCTGGGATACACCCTTAATACCCAACCTACTGGCGTTTTACAAAACCTTTCATCTCTCATAATCAGCACCTGTGAAAACCGAAGAACG
>LXQK01000097.1 GCA_001683905.1 Marivirga sp. ANT-B6 | reverse complement strand
TTAAAAAGTTTCATATCAAGCCTGCCGGCTGATTTTAAACCTTCAATTATGTTGAAGTAGCTATCCGTTAGATTAAAATATATCGCTATTTTCAAGAATAAAAGGTCTTTCTAGGTAAAGACGGTGGGGAAAAGTGGTGTCTGATATTTTAGTTTTGCACCACTTTGCCCAGCCATCCGTTATTGATACTCATAAAAAACCGTCTGAAGGTATATCCAGGTCTTTTTTTATTGTCCATATTTTTATTTTCGGAAGAGCATCACACCTTACATTCTTTAAAAATGCCACTCAGCGTATGACTGATCCGGTTCACCGAAAACTCATCCGATAACTCTACGGTCTTCGTTTTCCACGCAGCACGTCCAGTAGCAACAAGGTTTAACCTTATAAAAAAGCTATACCACGGATCCTATAACCATTCTTAGTTAGTATTTTAGTTACCTTTCAGCGAGAAGCCATTCTTCATCATACTCTCAACCGCCGAAGGTAATTCAATCGTGTGCACGTGGGTCAAGCTCTTTATTTCCAGCACCTTGATCTGGGTTCGGTTGGGAGCCAACACATACAGAAAATCTTCCGAGCAAACCAACACCGGGCTAGGTTCTTCCATTGCCATCAGGTTATCGAGGACCCGGGAATTCTCTTGGGGAAGTTCCGGAATTTCGGCCATTTCCACTGTTCGGCTTGCAAGCTCGCTTCCAGTAATGCCGTCGAATGTCCGAACTTTATTATCCGCAGTATGCACCACGTAGTATTTGCCATCAGAGCTGAACATATCGGCCAGCACATCGCCACCGGCGTACACATTGTTGATGGTTTTAGTGATCGGGTTGATTTTAAAAACGCCTAATTTGCGAGCTCTGCCAAAAAACAGATCGGAGTTGTCATGTCCTTTTAGCGTCCCCAGCCAATTTCCGGATTCCGCTTTCAGTCCTTCTACATTTTCGATGAGATTGATGTTGCCCTGGTCATCTACAACAATCACTCCATCGGTGGAGCCGAATACCCCGTACTTACCGTTGACAGCATCACCATGTATGCCAGCAACCTCAACCCCGCCATTATCGTCGATTACAATACCGTTGGCATCCACAAATTTTACCATCTGCGGAATACCTCCCGGCTCGTCATTATTCTTGAAGGTTACGGCAAATTTTCCGTTTCGCAGCCTGAAACCGGCTCCGTGGTGGGCTACGGTGTTTTCAAACGCAAAAATACGGGGCCTATATGAGGGCACATCAAGCTGCGCCTCATCGATATGGGTGATAGAACCGTCACCATCGTTGAAAATGACTATGTGTCCTTCCGAGCTGGCGTAATGGGTAGGCAACGGAGCTTCAACCCTAACATCCAGCCACTTTGCCGCACTCACTTGGCCTCGATCTTCAAGATTTTTAATGCCCGAATCAAAGAACCTCAGCGTATTTTCATCCCTTTCGATAGACGTGAGGTAGCGCCCTGAGTTACTAGTATAGTACCGAGCACCATCCACGAGTGGTCCTTCTACCGTGGCATGCATTTCGCCCGTATTGGGCTGCATTATTACTATTTTACCGTTCTCGATCAGAGAAAGCCGCACCCATTCACTTTCACGATCCGAAAACTTGGTTGGTTCATCGTCAATGATAATATCCGCATTATCGTCACAGGAGGTCATAAAGGCTACTGCAAGTAGCAAAGTCGGCAATGTTAAAAATTTACGCTTCATTCTTATTTCATTTATTGGTTAAATTGATTTACAGGTATATTTATGTTCGCATCTTCAGCTTGAATGAACATCTGGTTGCATGCCAATAGTGGAAAAAAGTCCGGGTCGTTTCCGAGGAACTCCCCCAGAAGGAAGTGCCCCGGAGGCCTCATAGCAAAATGAGCGGACAACATTTCCTGACTCATACTGGGTTTAGATGCAACTAAGATGCAAATATAGCTCAAGATTTATAAACGCACAACATTTGCATTAATAAATTAAACAGCTCTCAAAGATTATTAGCACTACTATTCTGTGCGTTCCAGTTCTTTAGCCTAATATTTTATTAAAACTCTTTACCAGAAAGCTAAATATCAAAGTGAAAATAACCCTATCGAACTGTTGCTAATCGATTTTTTAAGAATGGATTTTTTGGACTTATAAAAAATTCTTTTAAAAGAAATACTTGACTTTGCGCAGGATCTATTAGCAAAGGGGAGAAAAGATGAAAATGGCTTAGCCTTTTTAGAAAATTCAAATCGTTTTTTTTAAAGAAGCTCATGTCAAGATAGTACCGAATAGCAATGCTCAAAATGCTAGACCAAGAAAAGAAAATCCTATAAACGCAAATATTATTGATGTATAAAACGTCTTTTTACAGTTTTTCATTGTGCAAATATTATAATAACAATTAATCCTTTGATATAACTAGGGAGCCTTCTCTTCCATTTAATCTGACCGCTATGCCTGATTTCGTCTCCCATCATATGAAATAGTCGGAAAAAGATTATTGGCTCTAACAGATGTAGTAAACTAAGCAACAGGAAGCGGCAACATTGCTACAGGCCATCGGATTGCCATTGATGGGTCAAAAAAGATTGTCAAAATCTACCTTCGATTGCTTCTCGTACAAGATATTGTTACACCAAACAAAATTTACTTTGCCCCACCGGGTAGCACTATAGACATCGGGGAAAAATCCGCTTCCTTTTAAATTGGCACTGGTGTTACACAGCAGCGGGATACCGGAAATAAATTCGTAGGCTTTAAGCAACGAAAAAATCACGTGATTTTGCGCTGAAGTTACGGTTTGCAGACGCGCTGAACCATCAACGTGACATATAGCGGGCACCCTATCCTGCCAC
>LXQK01000096.1 GCA_001683905.1 Marivirga sp. ANT-B6 | reverse complement strand
AAATTATTATCTATCATGAGTTTTATAGAAAGTGTACATGCCCGTCAAATATTAGATTCGCGCGGAAACCCTACAGTAGAAGTAGATGTAAGAACAGAATCAGGAGCCTTCGGAAGAGCAGCAGTGCCGTCCGGCGCATCAACAGGTAAACACGAAGCCGTTGAATTGCGTGACGATGATAAATCCCGATACATGGGGAAAGGCGTTTTAAAGGCCGTTAAAAATGTCAATGAAATTATAGAAGATGAACTGTTAGGGATCTCTGTTTTTGAGCAAAATCTAGTTGATAAGATCATGCTCGAGTTAGATGGCACCGAGAATAAGTCAAAATTAGGCGCTAATGCTATTCTGGGCGTTTCTCTTGCTGTTGCAAAGGCCGCTGCTATGGAAGCTGGCCAGCCGTTATACCGATATATCGGCGGGGTAAATGCCAACACCCTTCCTGTACCGATGATGAACATCCTCAATGGTGGAAGCCATGCCGATAATTCTATCGATTTCCAGGAATTTATGGTCATGCCCGTAAAAGCAACATCCTTCTCGGAAGCTTTGCATATGGGAACTTCTGTATTTCATCACCTGAAAGCAGTATTAAAAAGTAAAGGTTTGTCTACCAATGTAGGTGACGAAGGCGGCTTTGCACCCAATATCACTTCAAATGTGGAAGCAGTTGAAGTTGTTCTTCAAGCCATTGAAAAAGCAGGTTACAGACCAGGTGAAGATATCTTTATTGCCATGGACTCTGCAAGTTCTGAATTTTACGACCGTGAGTCTGGCTTATACCATTTCAAAAAGTCATCCGGTGAGAAGCTTACCTCTTCGCAGATGGCCAATTATTGGGCTGATTGGGTAAAGAAATATCCAATTATTTCTATAGAAGACGGCATGGATGAAGATGATTGGGCGGGCTGGAAAGAGCTTACCAACCTGGTAGGCGAGAAAATTCAGCTGGTAGGCGACGATCTTTTTGTCACCAATGTAAAAAGATTGCAAGATGGCATCGACCAGGGTGTGGCAAATTCCATCCTTGTAAAAGTAAATCAGATAGGATCACTTACGGAAACCATCAATGCGGTAAATCTTGCCAAGAATAATGGATACAAGAGCGTGATGTCGCACCGATCAGGTGAGACAGAAGATAGTACCATTGCAGATTTGGCTGTAGCACTGAACACAGGACAAATTAAAACTGGTTCTGCCTCAAGGTCTGACAGGATGGCAAAATACAATCAGCTTTTGAGAATTGAAGAAGAATTAGGAGAGACGGCTTACTTTCCGGGCAAAAATTTTTAATTAAACAGATGACCTAAAGCTGCTTATGCTTTAGGTCATCTGTTTTTTTGTTATATTAGTTAAAATTTAATACCATGTTGAAAAAATTACCTCCATTTACAAAAAGCTTTTATTTTATATTTGGCTTATTCTTTCTGGTATGGATGTTATTTGTGGACTCCAATGATTTATACTCCCAGTATAAGCTAAGAAAAAAGCTCTCCGATCTGCAGGGGGAAAGAGACTACTACCTCGAAAAAATTGAAGAGGTAGAAAAGGACAGACAAGAGCTATTGAGCGATGAAGATTTGTTGGAGAAGTTCGCCAGAGAAAAGTATCTAATGAAGAAAAAGGAAGAAGACCTTTATATCATTGTTGAAGAAAATTAAACCTTACGATGAAAATCGAAGCGGTTGCTTCATTACTACTTACTTAAAATTAGATTAGGCACTTAATTTTATATTCTTCCATATGAAAAGAAGTTTTTATACGGTCTTGATTTGTGCCCTCATCTGGACGTTTGCTCCTCACACAGCCCGTGCTCAAAAGTCTTTTGATCCTGAAACCGCTACCGTCTGGGACAGGTTATATTTTGGGGGTAACTTCGGCTTATCCTTCGGCAATATAACGTATGTTGACGTATCTCCATTGGTGGGTTATATGATTAACCAGGATCTGTCTGCCGGTTTTGGTGTTACTTACCAATATTTTAAACGAAAAGCTTCCAACCCTGTATTTGATTACGAAACTAACGTGTATGGTGGAAGGCTGTTTGCCCGGCACAATATAGGAAGCCAGTTTTTTGCTTATACCGAGTACGAGAGTTTAAGCCTGGAGTTTTACCGCCAAGTGGACGGCCAGACGCGGCTCACGAGGGAATGGGTGCCCGGGCTACTCATCGGAGGCGGTATGTTTTTGCCTTTGGGTAAAAGGTCTGGTGTAAACATCATGGCTTTGTATAATGTGCTATATGACAACGCCAAATCACCATACCCGCAGCCTTATGTCATTCGCGTAGGCTTAACCTTATAGCAACAATATCTGCTTCTCCTCTTGATCTACGACGGGTCATCAATTACTCTCAAAGGGCACATCTAGTTTTTCGCCCAAAGCCATCAGATCTTCAAATACAGGTTTTAGTAGAGGAATGCCCGTCTCCCTTCGCTGTACGCTCATTTCTCTTTCAGGATCTCCCGGAATGACAACGCCGTTACTCCCGTCAATAGAAGGGGCACTTTTAAAGCGGGATATCCAGTTGTCCATATGGTGCTTAAAATCGGAAGCAGGCCGAAAGGCGTCGATGCGCATGGCACCAAAGAAGTGTCCGATTCCTTCGCCCACAGGATCAGCAGAAACGGGAAGGAAACTAACAAACGGCGGAACCCATGGCCCATAATTGGCACCGGACAATACAGCCGAAAAGATGTCTACAATAGCACCCAGGCAATATCCCTTATGACTGCCGTGGTCTCTATCGCCTCCCAGGGGCAACAACGCTCCTCCCGCTTTTAAGGCATGTGGATCCAGGCTTTGAGCTCCCCCGGCATCCTGAATCCATCCTGTAGGTGCAGCATCTCCCTTTCGCTGTAGAATTTCGAGCTTGCCATTAGCGGCGGTAGTGGTGGCAAAGTCTGCCACAAAAGCAGGCTGATCACCAGCCGGTATAGCCACAGCAATTGGATTTGTTCCCAGCAGGCGCTCCAGCGAAAAAGTTGGCGCTACCAACGGGCTGGCATTGGTCATCGCAATACCAATCATATCATGTTGCAGTGCCATCATGGCGTGGTAGCCCGCGATACCATAGTGATTAGAATTTTTAACCGAGACCCATCCCGTGCCCACATTTTTTGCTTTATCGATGGCGACTTGCATCGCTTGAGGTGCTACCACCAGCCCAAGTCCGGCATCGCCATCTACAACTGCCGTGCTCGGCGTTTCATGTACAACCCGCACATCTGGCTTGCAATTGATCCGCTTTGCTTCCCAAAGACGCACGTAGCCCGTAAGCCGGGCTACACCATGAGAATCTACGCCCCTCAAGTCTGCCGACACCAGCACCTCGGCTGCCTTGGCCGCCTCTTTTTCAGAACAGCCTATAGCCAGGAAAATATTTTTACTGAACGAAAGTAAAGTAGCGTAGGAGACAATTTTATTATTCACGAACATGGATCAACTTATCGATGATACTGTACAAAACACCCTCTTTCAATGCAAAGGATGATACCCTGATATTTTCTATTTCCAGCTTCTCAATCACGAAGCTAATTAGGCAACAGGCTACCACAATCATTTCCACCCTCATTTCAATCATCCCAGGCATGAGCATCCGCTCCTCCCTGTTCTTATGAATAATGTCGTCATAAATTGCCAGATAAGCTTCTTTGGGTAAGGGGAGCTCAAGGCTATCTTTTGGTATGGCTACCTGGTTAGAAGCCCGATAGATGTCGGACAGCGTGTCGAAAGTACCAGAAGAGCCTATCAACGTTTTAACCTTATATTGTTTTACCGCGATGAGCAAAGGTTCCAGTCTTTCTTCAAGGTATTTATCAAGCTTCAATATTTCTTCCTGTAAAATGGGGTCATGGTAATGGAACAATTCAAGTAAACGCTGCGCACCAATTTCAAAGCTACCTTTGAAAAATACTCTCTCCTGATTGCACACTATAAATTCGACACTGCCACCACCAATATCCATCACCACAGATGTTTCTGTACCTATATCCAGCGCCTTCTTCACACCATAATAGATCAACGCGGCTTCTTCATCCCCCGAGATAATATTTACTTCAATGCCAGTTTGCTGGTAGATCTTTTGGGCAAGTTCACCGCCATTTTTCGCATTTCTGATGGCGCTGGTAGCGGTGGCAAACACCTGGTCTACCTGGTAATGGTCTATGATTTCTTTAAATTCCTGTAGTGCTATCAGGGCGCGTTCCTGTGCTGCTTCGGTGATAAAACCTTCATTGATACCTCCTTTACCGATCTTTACCGCCTTTCGTTCACGGTAAAGGGTCTGTATTTTACTCCCCTCGACAGCGGCAATCAATAAATGAAATGTATTCGTACCTAAGTCTATGACAGCAATCTTCCTTATCATTCCCAAAATTTTGCGAAATATAACATATATTATCCATCATCATAGAATAGCTATTGTCAATTCTTTCGCCGATTGAAGTGAACACTGAAGAATTTATTGAAAAAGATCAAGCCAGGAGACATATTTTAAAACTATGCTGTATATATTTGATTAATCATTTAAACCATTCTCAATGGACGATAAGGAAAAGCGCAGCTCTTTGTATACACTTCCCACAAAAAAAGAAAAATATGCACTGTTGGAGCAGAAAAATCAGGAATCATTATTAGGCGGCGGGCAGCAGCGGATCGATGCACAACACAAAAAGGGGAAACTTACAGCGCGAGAGCGGATACGAATTTTACTCGACGACGGATCTTTTGAAGAGACAGGCAAGTTCGTTATGCACCGTTCAAGAAACTTTGGCTTAGACAAAGAACATTATCTTGGTGATGGCGTGGTGACGGGATATGGTACAATTGCCGGCCGATTGGTGTATATTTATTCGCAGGATTTTACCGTCTTTGGCGGCTCACTTTCCGAAACCCATGCGGAAAAGATTGTAAAGATAATGGAGTTGGCCATGCAAAATGGCGCACCAATTATAGGATTAAACGATTCTGGTGGCGCGAGAATCCAGGAGGGCGTCGTTTCGTTAGGTGGTTATGCCGATATTTTTTATAGAAACACCCTCGCCTCAGGCGTAGTGCCCCAAATCTCTGCTATCATGGGGCCTTGTGCCGGAGGTGCAGTATATTCTCCTGCCATTACAGACTTTATCATGATGGTAGAGAATACGTCGTATATGTTTGTGACAGGTCCTAACGTGGTAAAGACAGTAACACAAGAAAATGTGACAGCCGAGGAACTTGGCGGCGCAAGCACCCACAGTACCAAAAGTGGTGTCACACATTTCTCTTGTGCCAACGAAGTAGCATGCCTCCAGAATATCAGGAACTTGTTGAGTTATATGCCTCAGAATTGTGAGGACTTTTCCCCAAAAGTACCCTATGCTTACCTCGATGATGAGTCTAGAATGGTGCTGGACGATATCATACCAGAAAACCCAAACCAGCCTTACGACATGCGTGAGGTGATATCGGGTATTGTAGACGAAGACAGCTTTCTGGAAGTACATGAGCATTTTGCAGAAAATATCGTTGTAGGCTTTGCAAGGCTTGCCGGGCGGAGCATTGGTATCGTCGGCAACCAGCCAGCCTCCATGGCGGGGGTTTTGGATATCGATGCCAGCGTTAAAGCGGCCAGGTTTGTCCGATTTTGTGATTGCTTCAACATTCCATTGCTTGTTTTAGAAGATGTTCCCGGCTTTTTACCAGGTACTTACCAGGAATGGAATGCCATCATCACCAACGGTGCCAAACTCCTTTACGCGTTTAGTGAGGCCACAGTACCTCGAATTACCGTGATTACCCGTAAGGCCTATGGCG
Source organism: Marivirga sp. ANT-B6 (assembly GCA_001683905.1). Classification (GTDB taxonomy): domain Bacteria; phylum Bacteroidota; class Bacteroidia; order Cytophagales; family Cyclobacteriaceae; genus ANT-B6. The sequence goes on along the minus strand of LXQK01000096.1, from coordinate 9,543 downwards.
GCGCCTACGATGTGATGAACTCCAAGCATATTGGTGCCGACCTGAACTTTGCCTGGCCCACAGCAGAAATAGCCGTGATGGGAGCAAAAGGCGCTGCGGAAATTATCTTCAAAAAGGAAATTGCCGAAGCGGCAGACCCCGTAGCCAAACTCCAGGAAAAGGTAGATGAGTACACTGAAAAATTTGCCAACCCTTATCGCGCAGCACATCGTGGCTATATCGATGAGGTGATTTTGCCAAAAGATACGCGTACAAAACTCATTAAGGCCTACAAAATGTTGGAGAACAAAGTAGCCCATTTGCCGAAGAAGAAACACGGTAATATTCCACTATAGGATCAAGATGTAGAGAACTAGTGCGCAGGATAGAGAGCATGAAAAAGATAGGGGCGCCTTCTTCGAACCGGGCTATCATTGCAAGTCCTCGCGGCCTGCACACAAATGCCGCTCCGGCTGTGGGCTTTACATTCTATCCCTGGCGCATTTTTTAAACAAATACAAAAGTTAAGCAATTAATAATAAGGACGCCAGGTAAGGCAACATCCTGATCGGGAAGTTGAGACAACGTCCGAAGGTAAAATGGCAAATCATGAACAAGCGGCATCTGAGAGATCATTACCAAAGAAACCATTGACCAGCATGAAATATAAAACCAGAACAGAACAAGCAGACGTATAAAACATGACAGAGAAGAGCACCGAATTTTTAGAAAAGTACTTAAACAATGCATCACCTACAGGTTTTGAATCTTCAGGCCAGCAAATCTGGCTCGACTATATCAGACCCTATGCCGATTCTTATTTTACCGATACCTATGGTACAGCCGTAGGAGTTATCAATCCGGATGCTCCCTACAAAGTCGTTATAGAAGCCCATGCTGATGAAATATCTTGGTTTGTAAATTATATCACCGATGATGGGTATATCTATGTGAGAAAAAATGGTGGCTCGGATCATCAGATCGCCCCATCCAAAAGAGTCAATATCCACACGAAAGACAACATTATAAAAGGTGTCTTCGGATGGCCAGCCATTCATGTGCGTAACCGTTCCAAGGAAGAAAGCCCTACGCTCAAGAATATATTTATCGATGTCGGATGCGCGTCCAAAGAGGAAGTGGAGAAGATGGGTGTACATGTTGGTTGTGTTGTCACGTTTGAAGACCAACTGATGACATTAAATGAGAAGTACTGGGTAGGAAGAGCTTTGGACAATCGTATCGGTGGGTTTATGATTGCCGAAGTTGCCCGAAAGATCAAGGAGAGCAATTTCAAGCCAAGATTTGGCCTTTATATCGTAAACGCTGTACAAGAAGAAATAGGCTTGCGTGGTGCTCAGATGATTGCGCAGCGCATCAAGCCAGACCTGGCCATCATTACCGATGTATGTCACGATACAACCTCACCGATGTATACCAAGAGCGTCAGTGGCGATCAACGCTCAGGCAATGGCCCTGTACTTACTTACGGACCCGCTGTGCATAACAATGTTTTGCAAATGATCATAGAAACAGCCAAAGCCAAAGATATTCCATTTCAAAGGGCCGCTGCCAGCCGTTCTACCGGTACAGATACTGACTCTTTTGCCTATTCTAATGAAGGGGTAGCTTCTGCTTTAATATCATTGCCATTGAAATATATGCATACCACTGTCGAGACAGTCAACAAGCAGGATGTGGATCATATTATCAACCTGATCTATGAGTTTCTTGTGCAATTAGAAACCGGACACGACTTTAGATACATTAAGTAATAGAATGGCATTGCAGTACGCTTTATTCAATGCCTGGCCGCGTTATGTATAATAAGAAAACTACAATAGATCAGATGGGGCAGGAGGTGACACATCGTTATCCTCCCGAAACCATCATTTCCCTGGTGCCGTCCCAAACGGAATTCCTGTTTTCTCTCGGACTTGAAAGTAAGATTGTGGGAATTACCAAGTTTTGCATTCACCCCAAGACGCTTGTCAAACATAAAAAGCGTATTGGCGGCACAAAAAATTTCAAACCAGATGCAATAGCCAGGCTTCAGCCCGACCTGATCGTTGGGAATAAAGAGGAAAATGAAGAGCAGGGAATCAGGACGCTAAAAAACCAATTCCCGGTGTGGATGAGCGATATCTCTACGCTAAGCGATGCCTATGCCATGATGCAGCAAGTGGGGGCCATTACAGGTAAAGAAGCCGAAGCCAAACTGATCGTAGATAGAATCAAAGAATGCTTCCAATCTTTAGAAATAAAGAAACGAAAAACAGCGCTTTACTTTATCTGGCGTGAACCCTATATGCTGGCTGCAGGTGATACATTTATAAATGATATCATGCTATTGGCGGGTTATGATAACCTACTGGTATCCGAAAAACGATATCCTGCCCTTGAAGCTGATGCGTTAAAGGCATATGCACCGGAGTGCGTTTTACTGTCCTCCGAGCCGTTTCCATTTACCGAAAAGCACTTCGAACAATTTTCCCTAATGTTCCCCACTGCGGAAATTAAAATCGTAGATGGAGAAATGTTTAGCTGGTACGGAAGCCGCCTCTTACAGGCGCCTGCATACCTTCAGACGCTTATATAGGAGAGATAATTACACGATCTCAGCCCCCGCTAATTTGAGATCCTTCCAGAAACCCGGATAAGACTTTTTTACTACATCTGGATTTTCAATAAATAGTTCTGTAAATAAAGCTAATGGGGCAAAGGCCATCGCCATCCGGTGGTCTTCATAGGTTTTGATTTCCAGGGGAGCCTGGGTCCACAACGTATTATTTGCTGGCACCACCACCCAACCATCACCTTGCTCAAGCAGGCTTGCACCTATTTTCGCAAGCTCGTTCTGTAAAGCTGCAATTCTATCCGTCTCTTTTATCCGAAGGCTTTCCAGGCCACGCATGGTGCAGGTCAGTCCTTTAGCTGCACACACCACGGCTATGGTTTGAGCCAGGTCAGGACAATCACTAAAATCAAATTCTAAAGATTTATCGACTTCTTTTTTTGTCAGTAAGACACCTTCCGCAGTAAATTGCGTTGCCACACCAAGTTGATCCATGATATCGACGATGCGGATGTCTCCTTGAAGTGAGTCCTCTCTTAACCCCAGCAGTTCTAAAGATGTATCATGGGCAAGGGCAACCATGCTATACCAATAACTTGCACCAGACCAATCTGATTCTATCGTGTACTTCGTTGGCTGGTATTTTTGAGGCTTCACGCTGATGGTATCTTCATGCCAGTTGGCTTTCACCTGAAAGGCTTCCATGAGCGCCAGTGTCATTTCAATATACGGCCTGCTTCCTATCTTCCCGATGAGCTTTAGGTGCAGCCCGTTGGGAAGTGCCGGGGCAATCATCAATAGCGCTGATATATATTGGCTGCTCACATCTCCCCTGACACTAACATTGTTTTGTATTTGCTTTTCAATACCTTTTATGTGAACCGGAGGATAACCCTCCTGCTGCTGGTAATGAATATCGGCGCCAAGTTCGCGAAGTGCATCGACAAGAATTTTTACTGGTCTTTGGCACATCCTTTCTGTACCCGTTAACGTCGACACGCTATTGGTTACCGACAGATAGGCGATTAAAAACCGCATTGTAGTGCCTGCGTCAATTACATCCAACACCTTGTCATCCGAAAGCAACAGCCGCTGCAGTGTCTGCGTGTCCCTGGCCTCTGAAAGGTTGGAAAGTGCTCCTCGATTGTCGGCAAGTGCATTTATGATAAGCGCCCTATTACTTTCGCTTTTAGAAGATGGCAACGGAATAGTGACATGCTTTAACTGGGCAATCTTTTGAATTTTAAGGTAAGGAAAGTGAGTCAAAATTTTCAGGCTTTTATTTGTGAATTGATTGCAAATTAAATATTATATCTAAACAATACCAAAACTGGCATGTTATGTGTCATATTAAGTTTTTAACTTTTAAATAATTATTATGAACAACGGAGGAAAAACATTATTAGCCCTATTGGGCGGTGCCCTTGCCGGTGCTGCAGCTGGTTTACTTTTAGCGCCTAAAAAAGGAGAAGAAGTAAGAAAGAAGATTTCTGAGAAGGCAAAAAACCTGTCAGGCGACCTGAGCCAGTCATGGGAAGTTGGTGTACAGAAAGTGAAAGAGTATGCAGGCAGTGCAAAATCTGAAGCAAAATCATACCAAAATGACTTCAATTCACCTACAGGTAAAAACTAAACCTGGAAATCATTCTTAACATATAATGTAAGATATTTTATTTTTTATGGCATATAATGCTTAAATTGTCGTAATCTATATTTTACATTTAATACAGAATCATGAAAAATACTGAACAAACACTTTTAGCTTTGCTGGTAGGCGCAGCTGCAGGCGTAGTAGCCGGCCTTCTTTTAGCACCTGATAGCGGCGAGAAAACACGTCAAAAATTGGCAGATAATGCTGATGTTATTAAAAAGGATCTGGAGTCTTCCTGGGAAACTAATTCAAAGAAAATACGAGAATACACTGATGAGGCTCTATCCGAAATTGAAAAATATGGCAAGATGCTTTCTGATGCTGTTCGTACAGAAGCTCCGAAGAAGTAGGACTTTTTAGTCTGTCAATAAAAAGAGGCTCTCTCAAAAATAATTTTTGAGCAGCCTCTTTTTTATGATATTATTTTACATTTTGAAATTTAGTTTTATTAAACTTCAAAATGAGGTATTAAAGTAATCGAGTCTATCGGCTTTTGATGGATTGAATAGTTGGTAATGACTTGATTATTGGTGCTTCATTAAAGATATAGCCTGCCTTAAACTGGCCGTTCTGCATATGTCTTCCTTCATCCGTATGAATGAAGGTGTCGTCGGTTTCTGTTTTGGAATAACTGTTCCGCTCACCCAATATGGTTTTCTTTTTGCTGGTATTCATGAAGTTTTGAAGGCCAATGGCTGGGATTATCGTCTATAATTACGATATGGCTATCTGCTACTTTCACACGGAAAAAAACGTATTTTGAGTTACAGCAAAAAAAAGCTACCCGATTTCTCAGGTAGCCTTTTAACTTTTTTTAGCTTTTGAGACAGCCTGTTCTTGTTTATAGCTATAGAGTGATTTCATTATCGCATTTTCATCCACGGCTATATCAAATATAGCCTCCCCAATGGTTTTAAGAAGTACACACCGAATTGAATCGTCTTCGTTTTTCTTGTCCTGTAGGCAGTAAGCAATGATCTTGGGGAAATCCTGCTCAAAAATGTTCAGATCGCCATATACCTTCTGTATAAATTGGCTAATCGCTGTAAATTCCACGGAGGAAAGGTATCCTTTCTCGGTTGCAAGAAAAGCTTCACACCACATGCCAATGGCTATGGCTTCTCCGTGTAACAACTTGTTGTCTGTTTCCAAATAGAAACTCTCGATGGCATGCCCAATGGTATGGCCGAAGTTCAGGATCTTTCTAAGTCCCTTTTCGTGTGGATCTTGCTCAACGACGCGAGACTTAATTCCGATGGAGTGGCAAATCAAATCCTGCCATTCTGTCTGCTCCAGCTGTGTTTCCTGCAACACAGGCCAGTAGGAAGCATCCGCAATCAAGGTATGTTTTATAATTTCAGCAAATCCCGACTTAACTTGTTGTGGCGGGAGTGTATCAAGAAATGGCGCGTAGATTATTACCAATTTTGGATCCTGGAAAAACCCTATATGGTTCTTAAAACCTTCGAAGTCGATCCCAAGTTTCCCGCCAATGCTGGCATCTACCATGGCCAAAAGGGTCGTTGGTATATTTACAAAATCAATACCCCGCTTAAAGCTAGCGGCACAAAAACCACCCATATCGCCAATTACGCCACCGCCAAGATTGATGAGCAAAGACTTTCTGTCAAATTTCTCCGCAGTCAGCCACCGCCAGATCGTTTCGCAGGAGTGTAAATTTTTATTTTCCTCCCCTTCAGGTATCTGGCATACCGTATGTGCAGGCAAATGGTGCTTTAAAATAGCATAGCAATACTGCTCTGTATTGCTATCCACCAATATGCCTATTTTGTTGTACTTGTTATGCTTTAAAAATAGCGCAATACTATTACCTATATCCTCTGTGACCTGGATAGAAGATGGTATCATGCTTTTGCTTTTAAATCATTCAATATGGCTGTTTGTTGTTTAATAGATGCGGCATGTATCAGTTTGTAAAGCTCCGCTACAAAGTCCTGGTCCAGCAGCATAGCCTGACCCCATTCTTTTCTTGTTTTGAAAATTTCTTTCCAACGGTCAATCTGTAAAACAGTCACATTATTCTGCTTCTTATGCTCACCTATTTTAGATACAAGGCTCATTCTGTGTGCTATAGCCTCAATAATATCTCTATCCGCCTGGTCGATCTGATCTCTGAACTCGTCCATCTGGTGGTTAAATTCAGCATCTTGTACCTGAGAAATTCGTACCTGTAGATTTTTCAATATATCGCGCAAAAGATCAGGAGAAACCTGCTGTTTTGCGTCACTCCACGCATTCTCCGGGTCACGGTGCGTTTCGATCATTAAACCGTCATAGTTTAGATCCAGTGCCCGCTGGGCAAGATCGAATATCATGTTTCTATCGCCAGCGATATGACTTGGGTCACAAATCAACGGGATCTCAGGCATAATTCTTTTTAGCTCTATCGGAATCTGCCAGTTAGGTAGGTTCCTGTATTTAGATTTTTGCAGCGAGCTGAACCCCCTGTGGATCGCACCAATATTATTGATACCTGCATTGTGTATTCTTTCTATAGCACCCAACCAAAGGTCTAGTTCCGGGTTAATTGGATTTTTAATCAGTACAGGCTTATCCGTTCCTCTTAGCGCGTCGGCAATTTCCTGCACTGTAAAAGGGTTCACAGTAGAGCGTGCACCAATCCAAAGAATATCAATATCATGTAGTAAAGCCTGTTCTACGTGTTGGGGGGTGGCTACTTCTACCGCAAAGGATACGGGAAGTAATTTCTTTACGTTTTGAATCCATTTGAGGCCTTCTACACCGATGCCCTCAAAATTATTCGGCCTTGTGCGGGGCTTCCAAATACCAGCCCTGATAACAGTAATGCCTTGTCTAAAGATAGCAAGTGTAGTTTCATATAGTTGTTCTTCTGTTTCGGCACTGCAAGGACCAGCGATGAGCAAAGGTTTGTTGCTAAGTTTGCTCCAGCTTTGGATCGGATTGATATTCATCTTAATATTTATTAGTGGGAGATAATTATTATGTGTGCGTATGGTGAAGCAGGAATGCCTTACCAATACCATTTTTTAATGGGGCAATACCTTTTCAGGTGGATGATTTTTATATATTTGTGTTCAATTTTTAACATATATGGAACCTGATCGTATTTCTTTTGACGATACCTCGATTGCCTTTTCGTCAAAATCTGATAAAGCTTTGAAGAAAATGTACCTGCTGTTTTCCAGCATGAACAACAATCTGTTGGTAAAAGTAGGCGCTAATATAATGAAAACATCATTAAAACTAGGACTTCCGGTAAAAGGAATTATAAAATTTACAGTATTTGAGCATTTTTGTGGCGGCGAAACGATAGAAAATAGCCAAAAAACCATCGAGAAACTAGCAAAATATAATATTGGCACTATTCTCGATTATTCTGTAGAAGGTGAAAAAACTGAAGCAGGTTTTGAAAAAACAACAAAAGAAATATTAAAAACAATCGACAAAGCCGAAGGAAATCGCAATTTTCCCTTCTGCGTATTTAAAGTCACCGGTATTGCTTCTGCGTCGTTGTTGGAAAAAGTACAGCTAAAAAAGGCACTTCAGGCAGAAGAAGAAAAAGCTTTTGCCCGCGTAAAGGAACGAGTGGAATGGCTGTGTTCTGCAGCACACAAAGCAAAGGTTAGAATCCTGGCAGATGGGGAGGACAGCTGGATTCAGGATGTGATCGATGAGATGGTTTATACCATGATGCAGAAATATAATATTGAGCAGCCTATCGTATTCAACACCTACCAGATGTACCGAAAAGATATGTTGCAAAATCTACGCAAAGCATTTCAGGATGCAGTTGCACATCGGTATTTCTTAGGCGCTAAACTAGTCCGTGGCGCCTATATGGAAAAGGAGCGGGAGCGAGCCGGCGATATGGGATATGAAGACCCAATCCAGGTGAGTAAGGAAGCAACAGATGATGATTATAATAAGGCGCTTTTGTTTTGTATTGATAATGGCCAACGCCTGGCTTTATGTTCAGGAACCCACAACGAATACAGCAATTACTACCTAACTGTATTAATGGAAAAATATAATATGAAAAAGGATGATGAGCGGGTCTATTTTGCTCAGCTATACGGGATGAGCGATAATATCTCATTCACGCTTGCAAAAGCAGGCTATAATGTGGCCAAATATGTCCCATATGGTCCTATTGAAGCAGTGATGCCTTACTTGCTCCGACGGGCAGAGGAAAATACATCGGTAGGCGGACAGACCAGTAGAGAGCTATTGTTGATCAAAAAGGAGCTTCAAAGAAGAAAAGCTGACCAATCCTGATATAGCTCAGGTAAAGATATAGAAATTGATAATTATGCGTAATTTTGCAGCTACAACAAATTAAAAAGATGCACTTAAGCGAACAAGAGATTTTTAGGCGACAAGAGAGAGAAGAATTATTGGCATTAGGGATTAACCCCTACCCATCAGAAAATTTTGATGTCAATGTCACCACCCAGGACATACATCAGAATTATGAAAAGCGAAAGACTGATTATAAAGACATTTCCATAGCGGGTCGTGTGATGAGTCGTAGGATCATGGGCTCAGCATCGTTTGCCACCTTGCAAGATGCCACCGGCAGGATTCAGCTCTATATTCGGAGAGATGACATTTGTAAAGATGAAGATAAAACCCTCTACAATACAGTTTTTAAAAAGCTTATTGGAATCGGAGATATTATTGGCGTCAAAGGATATGTGTTTACCACAGAGGTTGGAGAGATATCTATCCATGTTACTGAATTTAAGGTGCTTACAAAGTCGCTACGTCCTTTGCCTGTGGTAAAAGAGGTAATCGATGAAGAAGGAAATAAAAAAGTGTACGATGCATTTTCTGATCCCGAAAATCGCTATCGACAGCGCTACGTAGATCTAATCGTAAATGCTGAGGTACGCGATACCTTTAGGAAACGTACCCAGATCACCAACAGCATCAGGGACTATCTTAACAATAAGGGTTATTTGGAGGTGGAGACGCCAATTTTACAGCCATTGTACGGAGGTGCTGCAGCAAGGCCCTTTAAAACCCATCATAACTCGCTAGATATGACGCTATACCTGCGTATAGCCAATGAGTTATATCTCAAAAGGCTGATTGTAGGTGGCTTCGATGGGGTATATGAATTTGCCAAAGACTTTAGAAATGAAGGGATGAGTAGGTTTCATAATCCGGAATTTACACAGGTAGAATTATATGTAGCCTACAAGGATTACAATTGGATGATGGACCTGGTAGAAGAGATGGTAGAAAAAGTAGCTATGGACCTGCACGGCACTACAGAGGTGCAGGTAGGGCAGCATGTGATCAACTTCCAAAGACCCTGGAAAAGGTTTACCATGTT
>LXQK01000095.1:25605-29645 GCA_001683905.1 Marivirga sp. ANT-B6 | reverse complement strand
TAAATTTTAATAGCTTCATTAAAATAGATAATAGCCTTCGTCAAATCCTGTACAGCAATAAAATAATTGGCATAGTTGTTTAGTGCTGTTGCATAGTTGATATGGTTGTCACCCGAAAGGCTTCGGATGATCGGTAGGGCATTCTCAAAATGCTCTTTAGCTTTACTATATAACCCAATTTTTATATAAAGCACTGCCAGGTTAATGGCAGTATTAGCATATTTTAGTTCTTCCAGGCCTTTGAGTTCCTTTTGAATACCTAAAGCCCGAATATATAACTTTTCCGCTTCGCCATAATCTCCCATTTGTTGCAACAAGGCCGCCATTTCCCCTATGGACTGTGCGAAGGCAGGATGATTTTCGCCATATAATCCCTTATGAATTGCCGCTGCTTCTGAAAGATGCTTCCTGGCAGTCTTGAAATCGCCAATAGATCGGTGTAGATTCCCCAGATTTTTTAATGCCGTCGCATAATAGCTGCTTTCTTTGCCATAGGAGAGGGCATAAATGTGCAATGCTTTTTTGAAAAAGGGCTCCGCGCGACTAAAGTTTCCTGCGGTCAGAAACAACTGGCCCATCGAATTTTGAATATTGGCATATTCAGCATGGTTTTCACCGTAGTTTATGGCATAATTTTGAAGTACCCTCGCATAAACTTCTTCTGCTTCTTTGGTTTTATTTTGTTCCTGGTAGACAATCGCTAGGTTCAGCAGGGTTGCAGCATAATCCAGATCGTTTTCGCCAAGAATGTCTTTTTTAAGCGCTATGGTCTCTTTATAAAGCGATTCCGCCTGTTGCAGGTTACCGATATAGTTGTAGCATAAGCCCAGGTCATTTAGCAAAACAACATAGTTCTGATTGTTTTTGCCGAGCTCGGTTTCTACGATAGGAAGAGATTTCTCCAGGAGTTGAATGCATTTCTTCCAATCGCTTCCCCAATACAATTCTGTACTATCATAATATACACGCCACGACTGCGCTGTCGCAAATAGGTGCATAAATAAGATAATAACGGTGATCAATATCGGTCGCATACGTAACTTCACAATTCCTATAAGAAAATTACATCGTCAATGATATCCTCATGAAACGCTTCTCTGAGAATAGCAAGTATTTTAGCCTTACTATAGCTTAATTCCTGTTTTAGAGGCGCAGAATTTAACTTTACAAACATCTTCTTATCTTTAATATATAGCTGCTCCGTTCTGCTTGCAATGGGCGTGCCCATTAGCCTCTCCCAAGATGCAATCAAACTGGTCTGGTCATATTTATCCTTAATTTTGTAGGTTTTTAATAAATCCTGCATCGCTTCGCCTAAAGTAGATGTGCCTGACTTTCTTGCTGTATTTCCCTTCTTTGCCTTCATAATTATGCTTCTTGCCGAATTATTGAAAATATTTATGCTACGAAATAGCTACATTTTCCAATAGTAAATATAAAAAAAGTATCTGTGGTAAATACAACGAACAATATCAAAATAGTACATATTATGTATCGCTTAAATAGCTAAAAATGTGTGTGTTTACTCCTTAATGCGTTTGAGTTTGCGCGTATTAAAAGTTAAAAACTTTCACCTCTGCGGGCAAGTGTTCAAAGATCCGACTCGTTCTCTCAGGGCGCGCATCGGTCACAAATAGCTGACCGAATACATTGTTAGCTATCATATCAAGTAGCTTCCCAATTCTCTTGTCATCCAACTTATCGAAAATATCGTCCAGGAGCAACAAGGGTTTAAAGCCCTTGTCGTCTTTCATCACATCAAAATGAGCAAGTTTTAGAGCGATCAAAAACGATTTTTGTTGTCCTTGTGAACCTGTTTTTTTCAAAGAATAGTTATCAATCATGAATTCAAAATCATCTTTATGGACCCCTGATGTTGTTCGTTGCATCATGAGGTCCTTTTTTATATTTTGAATAAAAAACGCTTCGTATCGCTCCATGTCAAGTTCAGACTGATAAAGAAGTTCCACAGCCTCTTTTCCGTCCGAAATATTGGCGTAGTGTTTTTTTACCAGCGGAGAGAAGCGGAAGATAAAGCTTTTCCTCTTATTAAATATCGCCCTTGCATGCTCCAGCAACTGTATGTTGTAAGGTTCCAAAAGATCTTTATCGAAATAGTTTTGCATCGAAAACTGCTTCATCAGACTATTGCGCTGCTTCAGGATGTGGTTGTAGCGCATAAGGGTATGCAGATAATCCTTGTCAATTTGCGACAGGATGCTATCAAAGAACCGCCTTCTCAGTTCGCTGCCTTCCCGGATCACATCAGTGTCGTCCGGAGCGATGAGCACCAGCGGATAATCTCCAATGTGCTCGCTGATTTTTTCGTAGGGCTTCTTGTTGTGTTTAAATACCTTCTTTTGTCCACTCTGAAAGCTACAAAAAATATGGTGCTTTTTTTCCTTTATAAATTGCCCCTGCACCATAAAAAACGGTGCCTCATGCCTGATCGTTTGCTGCTCTACCGCATGAAAAGCACTTTTTGTCATCGATAAATAATGAATAGCGTCCAAAAGATTAGTTTTACCGCTTCCGTTTTCACCAACAAAGCAATTTACCTGTGAAGAAAATTTAAGGTTTAATTCATCATAATTTTTGAAATTGATTAAACTTATATTTTCAAGGTACATTTAATTTCTTTGTTGAATGTTTTTAATTATTTTCGCACAAGTATTTTAAACTAACAAGTTCTGCAAATTAACATTCCGCAGCATAAAAGTTGTAAAAAAACGATCTTAAACAGCAAATAATAGAAGATAAACTCTTCATTTTTTGAATTCGTCTAAATGTTATTGTATCGGCCTAGGTGCATTACAATTTAGAGGCATTCATCATTAACTTATATCAATATGGCAAGCGAGAAAGAAATGACCAAAGAAAAATCAAAAGCTAAGTCAAAGGCTAAATTTCCGAAAGGAACCTATATGTTTTGGTATGAAAACATGTTATTGATGCGGAAATTTGAGGAGAAAGCAGGTCAGTTGTATGGTCAGCAGAAAATAAAAGGATTCTGCCATTTATATATCGGCCAGGAGGCATGCGTGGCGGGTGCCATTTCAGCGCTAGAACGAGGAGACAAATATATCACAGCCTACCGCGATCACGCCCATCCTATCGGATTAGGATCAGATCCCAAAGCGATTATGGCTGAGCTTTTTGGCAAATCGACGGGGATTTCTAAGGGCAAGGGAGGTTCAATGCACATGTTCGACAAGGAGAATAACTTTTTTGGTGGGCATGGTATCGTAGGCGGTCAAATCCCCCTTGGAGCAGGCATTGCTTTTGCCGAACAATATAATAAGACGGGCAAATTGTGTGTCACTTATATGGGAGATGGCGCGGTGAGGCAAGGTGCATTTCACGAAACCTTGAATATGGCCATGACCATGAAGCTTCCTGTGATTTTTGCTATCGAAAACAATGGATATGCCATGGGTACTTCAGTCAAAAGAACATCCAATGTGACGGAGCTTTATACATTGGGTCAGGCCTATGATATGCCCTCGGAAGCTGTCAATGCCATGTCGGTAGAGGATGTGCATGAGGCCATGGCGCGTGCTGGTGAAAGAGCCCGAAAAGGCGATGGACCAACTTTGCTGGAACTAAGAACCTATCGATATAAAGGTCACTCCATGTCGGACCCTGCAAAATACAGGACCAAAGAGGAGTTGGAAGAATATAAAACAAAGGATCCGATAGAGATGGTGAAGAAGGCGATTCTTGATAATAAGATGGCGAGCCAGGATGATCTGGACAAGATTGATAAAAAGATCAAAAAAATCATTGAAGAATCCGTGCAATTTGCCGAAGAATCTGAATTTCCACACCCGGACGAAGCTTTTAAGGATGTTTATGCAGAACCTAACTATCCTTTTATCAAGGATTAAGCGGCATACTATGTTTTATAATAAATTTTATTATAAATTTGCATCCTCAAATTGTATATAATGACTAAAGTTAAAAAACAACAGGTTAAAAACACGACGACGACTTCAACGCAACCTCCCGTATCAGACAATTTTGCTAATACAGAAGTATGG
>LXQK01000095.1:0-25426 GCA_001683905.1 Marivirga sp. ANT-B6 | reverse complement strand
CAAAAAAATCAAAATGAAGAAGCACAACGGCAGATGTTCCAGGCTGTATATTATTTTGAAGCAGATAGTTTGAACAAGGCTTTGAATGGCGACGGCAATAATTTTGGATTCTTAGAGATTATCGAAGAATTTGGAATTACCGCGGCTGCTAATCTTTCACATTTCTATGCCGGCGCCAGCTTTCTGAAATTAGGACAGTACGAAAATGCTATTGAGCATTTAAATGATTTCAGTTCTGACGACCTTCTTTTACAGGCGAGGGCCTATTCTCTCGTGGGAGATGCCTATATGGAATCTGGCAACTTTGTCGATGCGGCAAAACATTACCAGAAGGCCGCTGTTCAGGAGCCCAATAAATTCTTTACGCCACGATATCTATCCAAAGCAGCATTAGCCTTTGAAAATTCTGATGATATCGACAAGGCTATGGCAGCATACGATAAAATTATAAAACAATATAAACAGTCGCCGGAGTATCCGGAAGCACAAAAACATAAAGCGCGACTTGAAGCTATGACATCAAAATAACCTGGTTAGTTTAAAACACGAAAGGGATAAAGTTTGATGCTTTATCCCTTTTTTTATGCTTTTCGATCACTATTTATTCATAAAATACCTTTTTTGCTATGTCCACTAAATTGAAAAACCTCAGTGATTACAGCACGAAAAACGTCGCAAATGTGGCCAAAAAACGGTTCGGCATTGTTGTCTCTGAATGGAATGAGGAAGTTACAGGCGCTCTTTATGCTGGAGCGCATGAAACCTTGATAAGGCATGGGGTAAAGAAAGAAAATATCCTTCATAAAGATGTTCCTGGTAGCTTTGAGTTAAGTGTGGCTGCACAATGGATGGCCTCCCGCGAGGATATAGACGCTGTCATCTGCCTTGGCTGTGTGATCCAGGGGGAAACCAAACATTTTGATTTTATCTGCCATGCCGTAGCGCAAGGGCTCACCAACGTCGCCCTGAAATATAATAAGCCGGTAATTTTCGGTGTGCTTACCCCAAATACCCAAAAGCAAGCATTAGACAGGGCTGGTGGATCATTAGGTAACAAGGGCGATGAGGCAGCAATCACCGCCATCAAGATGCTCAACTTTTAAATTCACTTTTTGACATCTTTTTTGGAAAATGAAAGGATATGGTAAAAGATTATAAAGAACCTTAAACGAGATGAAACATCAACTAATATTTTACTTGCTGATCATATCTCTGTCAAGTTGTGACAATAAAAAAAACTCAACCGTAGAACAACCCGCAGCAGACTCGTCTATAATGGAGCCATCTGCAATAAGTGCGCAGGATACGCTTCCATCAGCAAATACGTCCGCCAGCCGATCTTTGATACTTACATCAGAAGCATTACAGGTGATGAATAAAGAAACCGGATCTACGATAGATATACCCTTCGGTATGGAAATAGAACAAGCGGTGGAAACGGTAAACAATACCTTGGGTGAAAAGTACAGAGCGAGGCAGGTGAATTTAGAATGCGGCGAAGGCCCTATGGAAATTACCTCGTATGGCAATGGCTTAAAGTTGTTGTTTCAGACAAATAGCCATAAAGATTCGGAAGGCAAGTCCTCTAAGAAATTCCGGGGATGGTTGCTCGATGACAGTGGCGTGCCCAAGGAGATAACAACCATGGCAGGTATAGGTATAGGTTCAACGAAAGCGTAACTTGAGGAAGCTTACGTCATGGAGGTAAGAGATTCAAGCCTTGGCTTGGAATTTTCCACTAGCTCCGGATTGCATGGCATTTTCTCGGGTACCGAAGCGAATGCCAAGATCGTCATTTTATGGAGTGGCATGAGCTGCATGTTCCGGTAAGCCGGCAACGCCAAAGAACATTTTGTTTTTTAAATAGCATAAAGTATGAAAATTATCAAATTCGGAGGAACTTCAGTCGGTATGCCTCACAGGATGCACCAGGTGGCAAAAATCATTAATACTACGCCAGGTAAAAAAATCGTTGTTCTATCTGCACTTTCAGGCACTACCAATGCATTGGTAGAAATCGGGAAATACCTCACCAATCATCAGCCAAAGGAAGCTATTTTTATTGTGGATACGCTGGAGGACCATTATAATGCCTTCGTTACCGATCTTTTGAAAAAAGAACAGACCATTGGCCTGGCCAGGCAAACCATCACTTCTCATTTCTCCTTTATCAGAGGGCTTGCCGATGGTTCATTTTCCGAACAGCTGAATAAAGAGCTGCTGGCGCAGGGTGAGCTGATCTCTACCCGGCTATTTTACATTTACCTGCAGGAAATCAAGACAGATGCTAAATTGATACCAGCCTTGGATTTTATGGTAATTGATGTCGATAAAGAGCCCATTATTCCTCAGATCAAAGAAAATTGGCAAGTGCTTGTCCGGGGTGTGCAGTCTGACACCATGATTACCCAAGGCTTTATTTGCCGTAATCATCTTGGCGAGATAGATAATCTAAAACGAGGCGGAAGTGATTATTCTGCTTCCTTAATAGGTGCCGCTATTGGCTCCGATGAAATACAGATTTGGACCGACATTGATGGCATGCACAATAATGATCCGCGCGTTGTAAAAAACACCTTCCCGATAGAAGCATTATCTTTTGACGAAGCAGCAGAATTAGCGTACTTTGGAGCAAAAATACTTCATCCTAGTTCCATTTGGCCTGCGCAAAAATTTAATGTGCCGGTAAGACTTAAAAATACGATGATGCCAGATGCTAAAGGTACACTGATTACTGCCGAAGAGCTGGACAAAGGAATAAAAGCAATTGCTGCCAAGGAGGGAATAACAGCGATAAAGATTAAGTCCAGCCGCATGCTACTGGCTCACGGCTTTTTGCGGAGGATATTTGAAATTTTTGAGAAGTATAAAACATCGATCGACATGATCACCACGTCTGAGGTAGCTGTCTCTGTTACCATTGATGATCAGACCTACCTTGACCAGATTAAGCAGGAACTCGATGCACTGGGTTTTGTTGAGGTAGATAGCGATATGACCATTGTCTGCATTGTGGGCAGTTTTGTGTCCGAGAAAAAAGGAGTTATCAACAAAGTTATCAACGCGCTCAAAGAAATACCGATCAGGATGATATCTTACGGTGGTAGCCGGCACAATATCTCTGTACTTATTCCATCTTCCTATAAAAATGAGGCGTTGCAATTGCTTAACGATGGTCTTTTCGCAGAATTGCGAGCCAATGTCGACCATCAGGAGCCTGTAAATTAGCCGTTGGAAGTGATGAATTACAAATATCTGGAACTCACTAAACGTATTCAGGCCATTGCCCATGCGGGCCTTACCTATGCTGATAATGGTTTTGATCAGGAACGCTATCAGGAGTTGAGCGAAATTAGCCTGCAGCTGATGCAGGAATTTTCCAATACAGACATTGCTATTATTGCTGACCTTTTCAAGCATAAAAAGGATTATCCCACACCAAAAGTAGATATCAGGGCGGTTATATTTCAGGATGATCAGCTGCTGATGGTACGAGAGAAGGTCGATGGCTGCTGGGCACTGCCAGGAGGATGGGCCGATGTGGGCTATACGCCTGCCGAAGTGGTCGTAAAAGAAGTGAGAGAAGAAGCTGGGTTGGACGTAAGCGCAGTAAAAGTGCTTGCCATATTGGATAAAAAATGTCACCCGCATCCTCCACAGCCCTTCTATATCTACAAGATTTTTATCCTTTGTGATGTGTTAGGCGGAGTGATTAGTGCAGGCGTAGAAACCAGTGATGTGGCATTTTTCAGTCAAAAAGCTATTCCCCCACTTTCTGAAGACCGGAATACAATGTCCCAGATCGATATGCTCTTTTCCTTAAAGGAGAACTCCGACGCCGCTGTTATTTTTGACTAAAGGATTACGGTAAACTATTGCAATAATTGATCACCGCTTTTTTAATCTTTTCGAAGGTAGTCGATAACAAAGCTTCATTTTCTTCTAAAAGGGTTACCCTAAACCCCTGGAGCCCGGAATGAAAAGATGAAAGTGGCACGACACAAACGCCCTCAATAGCCAACAAATAATAAGCAAATCGTTTGTCTAGCGCCAGTGGTTTTCCGCTTGTCCACTTTTCAAGCAGGTGTTGGATATCCAGATTATCTGTATGAAGCGTCTGCCCTGCTTTCAGTACACCAGGTGAAAACACAATCGAATTATAAAATGCCCCGTACGTCTCATTGAACTTGATATACGGCAGATCCTTTAAGATATTGGTAATAACGCGACTCCTGGAACCAATATCTTCATTCATTTTCTGGCGATATGCACCATAGGCCGGATCAGAAAATATAAGGGGAATGGCCATTTGTGGTAAAGTGGTAGAACAAACCTCGGTCATCTTTACATCTTCCAGAATCTCACATAACCTGGTGAAGTCAGGATCGACATCCCGATTATAAAATTCCATCCACCCGCACCGTGCGCCTGGCCATGGAAACTCTTTTGATATGCCCTTCATCGCTATGCCGCCCGTTTTACCAATGATCTCTGCTAACGAGTAGGCCCTGGCACCATTGTAGGTAATATTGCTATAAATTTCATCACTGATAAGCAAGAGATTAAATTCTTCTGCTATGGCCACTATTCGTTGAAGATATGCAAGGGGATAGACCATCCCAGTAGGGTTGTCGGGATTAATGATCAATATCCCAATAATATTGTCGTTATATTTTACTTTGTTATAAAGATCCTCCAGGTCGGGGTACCAGTGGTTATCAGGATCCAGCCGATATGTGATGGGCTCCATAGATGCGTGGGCGGCTTCCGCAGAAGAGTGCGTCGGGTAAGCCGGCGAGGGACCGATAATCCGGGCACTCGGATGCAGGAACTGGTAAACCTTTGAAATAGCATCGCCAAGGCCATTGAAAAATAAAATATCATTGGCTGTTATTTGTGCACCTCCCACCCGATTGGTTTTAGCAGCTAAAAACTCCCTTGTCTTTAGCAACCCCTTCGAGTGACAGTAGCCGTAGGATCTATCATCCTGTACAAGTTTGGTGATGATATCTTTTATCCATGCAGGAATTTTTGCATTCTTCTGAATCGGGTCGCCAATATTTTCCCAATATATCTTTTGTCCGAAGTGTTCCACCTGCTCAGCTTTCTTCACTATCTCCCGGATTTCATATTCAAGTTTTTCTGCTCCTCTGTTAAGCAAAATATTTCGCATCATAAGTCGATGATATAGATTGTCAGCATTTTAATTTTACGGGAGTATACCTCAGGTGATCTTGTCGATTTTTTTGTAAGAGGTGATGATGCCTTTGATCAAGGCGGAGCTTAATCCAAAATGCTCCATCTCATTAAGGCCGGCAATTGTGCATCCTTGGGGCGTAGTCACCTTGTCTATTGCCTCTTCCGGATGCTGATTGGTTTCCAAAAGTAAAGATGCGGCTCCCAGGGCTGTCTGGGAAGCAATAAGCTGGGCTTCATTGGCATGAAAACCCACCTCAATTCCTCCCTGCGATGCGGCCCTGATATAACGGAGGAAAAATGCGATCCCGCATGCTCCTAAGACCGTTGCAGCCTCCATGAGGTTCTCCTGTATTACGAGCGTTTTACCCAGCGCATTGAAAAGGTTTTCTACTTCAACCATTTCGTTCATAGAAGCATTATTGGTAGCAAGGCACGTCATTGACTTTTGTATCGCAATGGCGGTATTTGGCATCGCTCTAATGATTTTGACTTCCTCACCCACCTTTGCCGCTATGTCTTTGATTTTAATCCCAGTGATCACAGATATCATTATATGTTGTGCAGGATCTATAGCTGGAGCTATCAACTGGAGAAGAAGATCCAGCTGCTTTGGCTGGACAGCCAGAATAATGATATCAGCATCTGCAATAGCTGCCAGATTATCGTCCATCACCTTTACACCACTTTCCTCCAGGTTCCTGATCAGATTCGGTTGTCGCCGCGTGACAGTAACACGATAGCTTTCAGCGAGGTCACCAGCCATGATGCCTCTGGCCATGGCAGTACCCAGATTACCACCACCAAGAATTGCAATTTTTCTTTTTGACATATTTTTTTATTTAGCACGGTGTATAGCCAAAATTTGCTTATTGAAAAGCAAAAAATATCAACCATACGAGTATGAGCAGTGGCAATAAAATCGGAATCGAAAATCGAATAATATAACCAAAAAATGAAGGCATTTTAATGCCTATCTGTTCTGCAATAGATTTTACCATGAAATTAGGCCCGTTGCCGATATAGGTCATGGCACCAAAAAATACTGCAGCAATAGAAATGGCCTTTAAATCCAAAATTGAATCTTCAAAGACGCCGCCCGTAGCAAAGTTCTGAACGTCGGCTACTGAAGTAATGCTACCTCCTTGTGATGCCATGGCCGCTGCCAGGAAGTTCAAATAAGTGGGTGCATTATCTAGAAATCCAGACAGGGCGCCGGTTCCCCAAAAAAGCGTATTATGCGTAATTAAGGGAGCGCCTGCTTCGGACTGAGCAAAATTGGCGACCAGCTCTAAGGCTGGCATCATGGTTCCGAATATACCTATGAATATAAATGCCACCTCCCTGATCGGTTCGAAGCTAAATTCGTTTGTTTCCAGCGCCTTTTTGTCAGCCAATCTATAGGAAAAGAAACCAACAGACAGCCAAACAATCTCTTTAATGAATGATATTTTTTGTCCATCGTAAAGAATATAAGGCACCCATTCAAATACATTCGGATCGACAAATACAAAAATGATGACGATCAGCAGCCAAAAAAAATTCCGTGTCCCAATCAGCGATATTTTATTGGTATAAACATAATCTTGTTCAATGCCAACGGCCTGGTGGTTCCTTTTATCAACCACATAAAATATACCGCACAAGATGAGGATTGCAAATAGCCATGCGGAAAAATTGTGTACTAGGGTCCAAAAGAAGGGTATCCCCTTTAAAAAACCCAAAAATAGCGGCGGATCACCAATCGGTGTCAGCGCCCCGCCGACATTACTGATGATGAATATAAAAAAAATGATATGATATGGCTGGATCCTATCCTTATTTAACCTTACAAAGGGACGAATCAACAGCATCGACGCGCCCGTTGTACCGATTAAGTTGGCCACTACCGCTCCAATGAATAATAAAGCTACATTGGCCATTGGCGTAGATTTTTTATCAATATTGATGGCTATACCGCCTGATGCAATATACAATGCGGCAAGGAGCGATATGAAGGGTATATATTCTGCCAACGCGTGAATAGGGCCATGCACATTGTGAAGGATAAAGATAAAATACAATACGACTACCACTGCCAAGGCCATGGCAATAGAATGGTAATTTTTATGCCAGAAGTGTTCGTAAAAAAGTGGTCCTGTGGCAATCATCAACAACAAAGCCACAAAGGGAATAACCGTCCAGAGTGGTGCTTTAACATGTTTTTCCTCTGGTTCAAAAGAATAATTTTCTATTTCTACGGGTTGGGTATCGCCATTTTGTTGAATTGTGTCCTGTACAGAAGCTTTTACTTCTGCCGCAACTGATAACGCCATAAAAATACCTGATAAGGATATCAATATGGTAAGTAAAATGACTTTTATCATGCGAAAATGGTCTTTGTAAATAAGTGTAACCTCATCTGCAGCACTGCCTTTTTTTATGCTTTAATATTTCAATAACGCTGTTTTAAAAATTATATAGATTATGCGGCTGGCGTTTGGTTGCATAGTTTAAAATAGATAGTAAGTCATTATTTTAGCAAAATAAGCAGATACGGACGCAAAAGCAAGTGACATCGGCTTCGGTTCGCACGGAAATTTGAAATTAAGGTCTTGCTCCAAATTGAATAAGAATTAAAGAAGCTCTTGGAGCGCTATTTCAAAAGATGTTTTAGCGATTTCCTTTCCAGAGGAATTCCGGCGTCTGGTTTTCTCCAGCGCCCTGCGAATGGTTCTGGAGATATCGCTAAAGATAGCCTCGTCAGTAATTTCAATATCATCTTCCATCAGGTAAGCAAATACCCTTGCCATACCACAGTTGGCAATAAAATCAGGTATCAAAGCCACCTTGTTGTCTGTATAAGCAGTTGTAGGGCCAAAAAATATTTCTTGATCACTGAAGGGAACGTTGGCGCCGCATGATATTACTTCCAACTTGTTGGCAAACAATCTTTCTACCTGTTGCTGTGTCACGAGGCGGGATGCTGCCGCTGGAATAAATATCTCAGCTTCCACATCCCATATTTTTTCGTTGATTTCATCGAAAGGTAACATATCGTTCACATGAAGGGTGTTGCCGTTTCGGTTGATGAAAAGTGCCTTTATTTCTTCAAAAGAAAATCCGTCGTTATTAATAACGCCCCCCTCATGGCCAATAATACCAACAATTTTTACGTCCTTGCAGGAAAGATAATAAGCCGCTGAAGCGCCTACGTTCCCCCAGCCCTGAATGATGGCGCGCTTCCCTTTTATATTTCCCTCCCATAAATCATAATAATGCCTTACGGCTTCTGCCACACCGAATCCGGTAATCATATGCGAAATATTGTATTTTTTTTCGAAGGACGGGGTATAGTTTATGTCTTCAATGACCTTAATAACACCAAGCCGAAGTTGGCCTAGTTTTTTAATCTTCTGCGGTTCGGTAGCCTGAAAATGACCGGTTACAACACCTTCCTGAGGATGCCACAGGCCATATTCCTCCGTGATAGGAATAACTTCTAACCCTTCATCGACATTGAGATCTCCTCCTGTACCATAATAGTTCTTCAACAGCGGATACACCACCTTGTACCAACGCTCCAAGACGCCATATTTCCGGGGATCTTTAGGATCGAAGTTAATGCCAGACTTTGCGCCTCCGATTGCAGGACCGGAAATTGTAAATTTTACTTCCATCGTTTTTGCCAGCGATTCGACCTCTCTTTGATCTAAACCCACCCTCATCCTGGTACCACCACCCGCTGCACCTCCACGCAGGGAGTTGATCACTACCCACCCCACGGCCTCCGTTTCCCGATCATGCCACTCAAATATGATTTCCGCCTTCTTGTTTTCGAACTTTTCTAATAATGCTTTCAATGCGTGTTTTTTAAGGAATTCAAGATCAAACTTACAAAATCTAAATAATAATAATGAAGCGATAGAGAAAAAGCTTCACCCACGGAACTACACAATTGAACGATACGAAAACCCCTGAGGACGCATATTTCTAATTTGCCATGGGTGTAATTATCAATAATGATAAAACTTTCATAATTTTACTTTCTTTTCATATTGATAAAGCTCCATGGAATTTTCTATCGATCTTGGAAATACTTCCTACAAAGTAGGAGGGTTTGAAGGCTCCGATCTTGTTTTATTGAAATCTTTTAAATCGGAAGAGGCCTTGGTTTCCTTCATCAATGGGGAAATGCCGGAAAAACTGATTATCGCGTCTGTATCGCAGGATGCTATTGCTACTATGGCAAATTTTCATGCCGATATCACATGTTTGGCTTTAGATGTACATACACCTTTACCGCTCGAAAAGCAATATCATACCCCTGAAACGCTGGGTGTTGATAGAATTGCGGCAGCTGTAGGGGCCTGGTCTTTGTATCAGAATAAAAACATTCTAGTCGTAGATTTGGGCACTTGCATCACCTATGACTTGATTTTGGCCAATAATACCTACCAGGGTGGCGCTATTTCACCTGGCATGCATATGCGCCTTAAAGCACTCCATAATTTTACGGCTCGTTTACCGTTAGTTGAACCTAAAGAAGATATCGATTTGATTGGCAAATCTACGGAATCCTCTATTCTGAGTGGTGTCATTTTAGGCACTGCCGGAGAAATAGAAACGATGATTGAAAAGTTCCGTCGTAATTATGCCGATTTGCATATTATTATTTGTGGTGGAGATGCAAAATTCTTTGAAAGTAGAATAAAAGCGCCCATCTTTGTGGTCCCCGAATTGGTTCTTATAGGGTTAAATAGAATATTACAATATAATGTGTCGACTTAAAAATAGTTTTATACTATGTATAATAGCCGTTATTTTCAGCAGCCAGGCTACTGCGCAGAACGCTTCATCGCCGTACTCCATTAGGGGTGTCGGGAATGTAGTAAGCCCAGCTCTGACCCACAACCTGGGCATGGGCGGTCTCGGTTTAAGCTATGGAAGTCCTTTGTATCTCAACAATATAAATCCTGCCTTACTCGCTGCCAATAGCTTTAGCTCCTTTAATGTAGGCCTGGAAGGCAGTTTTAACAAGATTTCTAATGCGGATAACTCGACTTCTAATGTGGGCGGCGGATTGAATTATGCCATTTTGGGCCTTCCTATTATGCCAGGCCGATGGTCCCTGAGTGCAGGGCTAATGCCCTACAGTCAGGTGAATTATAAGTATAATACAACCGGAAAGATAAATGAGACAAATATTAACGTTGATTTTACTTATGAGGGAGAGGGCGGTATTTCTCAAGCTTTTATTGCCAACGGCATAAGACTCAATAAAAACTTCTCTGTTGGATTTAGGGCTTCTTACTTTTTCGGTTCTATAATTAAAGAATCCAGTACACAAATCAGTGATACAACGGTTTCAGGTGCCTACAGACCGGTATTCTTTGAACGAACAAGCTTTTCAGATTTCGGGATATCGGGAGGCCTTTCATATATACAAAAAATAAAAGGCAAGACATATCTGAACATCGGGTTGACCTATGACCTTGAAACGGACGTCAATACCAAAAACTTCAGTCGTTTTGAGCGAAGAACCTTTCAAGGTCGATCGATCTCAAGTGATACGCTGTTGAACAACGTGCGAGGATCTATTATATTACCAGCACGATTGGGCGTTGGTTTTTCTTTTGTCAATTCATTCAAATGGCTGGTGGGTGCTGACCTTCAATATCAGACCTGGTCCGATTACCGGGATTTTAATGATGATAATGGAAACCTTGATGACAATTATAAAATTACTGTGGGTGGTGAGTACACACCTGATGTAGCATCGCTGAACAGTTATTTGAAAAGAGTAACCTATAGAGTCGGTTTAAATTACGAAACAACACCATTTATGGTGAATAATCAGCAATTGAATGACTTTGGTATAAATTTTGGTATGTCATTACCAGTAAGCAGATATTCAAGTATGGACTTTGCTTTTAAGGTTGGCCAAAGGGGTACCGTTGACGACAATTTGACCAAAGAACAATATTTCAGGGTATTTCTAGGAGTGACTCTAAACGACAGATGGTTTGCTCGAAGAAAATTAGATTGACAAATTTAAACATTCAATAGAATTAAAAATTATAAGATAAGGTAGAGGTAAATCGTACGCATCTTATAAGGTTTTAAATTAACTTTAAACAAATAAACTAATGAAACTAAATGTAATTTTTGGACTGGTATTTATGCTTCTGGTTAATATGACCCAAGCGCAAAATGGTTCCAAGTGGAATTGGCCTGAGGATAAACAAACAGCAGAAAGAAAGAATGCTTTATATGGTGATTATTTAAAATCTGAAAATTACAAAGCTGCTGCAAAGGAACTACAGTGGTTATTAAAAAACGCCCCCGACCTTAACCCATCGATATATATCAACGGCGCTAAGATATATGAAAATCTTGCAGAAACTGAGAAAGATCCGAAAAGACAAATTGTGTTGGAGGATTCTGCTTTATTGATGTACGACAAAAGAATGGAGTTTTTCAATAACGAAGATTATGTTAGAGACAGAAAGGCATATCTGGCGTACAAGTATAAAAATGATAACCCTGAGTCTTATGAAAACTTACTGGTGTTATACAAAAAGGTGATGGAGCAGCCTGTAAATACGATTACAGATAATAACGAGCTATTTTACATTGATGTTGCCCGAAGGATAAAAGCGGGTGGCGGTGGGATGACTGATGACCAAATATTAGATATCTATGAAAAAGTCTCTTCGGTTTTAGATGCAAAAATTGAAGCCGGAAAGCCTGCCGATAAAATAAACTCGTTGCGTGAAAAAGTTGATGGTGTACTTACAGGTTCTGTTGATATCAATTGTGATTTTATCGACAAAAATCTTGCACCCAAATTGAGGGCAAATCCGACAGACGTGAAGACTGCCAACAAGATTGTCACATTTTCTATAGCAGGCAAATGTACGGGTGAACCGATTTTCCTTGAGGCTGCCGAAGTTGTCCATAGGGATAAGCCTAATGCTGGTATTGCCATCGTAATTGCTAAGAAAAGTATGGCAGATGGTGATTTTGACAGGGCGATTGAATTCTTTAAAGAAGCGAGTAGTTTATCTGATGACAATGCCAAGAAAGGTGAAATTGCTATGTCGCTTGCTGAGATAGCCTCTAGAAGAGGTCAGAAATCAGCGGCTCGTGATTATGCACGTCAGGCTATGGCTGCTGATAATTCGATGACGTCACAGGGTTATACCTTTATCGGTAACCTATACTTTACCAGCTTCGACCAGTGCAAAGGCGGACAAAGCATGGTACAAGATAGAGCTGTGTTTATCGCTGCCCATGAAATGTATCAGAAAGCTGGTAATTCAAGCAGCATGGCAAAGGCAAAAGAGCAGTTTCCTTCTGCTGAAGACATCTTCAATGAAACCAAACAAGTTGGTGACGCAATTACTGTAAGCTGTTGGATCGGAGAAACTGTAACCGTACAAAAAAGGTAATTTAAATAAAAAGATGAAGCGGCCTAATTTCTCATAGAAGTCAGGCCGCTTTTTTGTTATACCAAGCGACAACATTCAATTTGAACATAGGAAAAAACATATTGATTCTTTTATTTGCCTTGATTACGCTCTTTATGTCATGTAATGATGACAAAGAGATCAATGATTTAAAAGACTATGATGGCCCTATGTTAGAGGTAGACAGTGTAGAGACACTATACAGCGACTCCTCGGTCGTCCGTGTACGGTTGGAAGCAGCCAAGCAAATGGAGTTCAAATCTGGCGATCAGCAATATCCT
Organism: Marivirga sp. ANT-B6; assembly: GCA_001683905.1. Lineage (GTDB taxonomy): Bacteria > Bacteroidota > Bacteroidia > Cytophagales > Cyclobacteriaceae > ANT-B6. The sequence goes on along the minus strand of LXQK01000095.1, from coordinate 12,498 downwards.
AAGGGCATTTTTATTATTTTTTACGAGGTAGACGGGAAAAAATCGTCTACACTGGAAGCCAATCACGCAGTATATAATAAAGCGGAGGATCTTTATACAGCTACCGGGAATGTAATCGTGAAGAGCTATATCAAAAAGGAACAGCTCAATACAGAAGAACTTAAATGGAAGCGTAATGAAGAAAGAATTTTCACTGACAAATTCGTTACAATTGAAACCGAAGATGATATACACATGGGCGAAGGAATGACCGCCAAGCAGGACTTTTCTAGTTGGAAAATACTAAAACCTACTGGTGAAATGATAATTAAAGAAAACCCCTCCAATCCGTTAGCACCGGAAGAAGAGTAGCTTTGATCTTAGCTGTAATTCTTATTAAAATTGCTACCTTTGCTGTTCGGTACACCCACCGGTTAGCATATCGGCTTTAGCATGAAACTTTTTGATACGATCATATTCACCCTTGCCCTGGTGTCTTTTATCATAGCAGTCCACCAGACATTTCTGCATGGCATTGGACAGTCTTACTGGATTTTTATGTTAAGTACAGCATTTATTCTAACTTTGAGGCTTAGAAAAGCAAAAACGGCTCCCCAAGAAAAAAGTACCCTGATAACGCAGCAAAAGGGAACGAGGAAAGGGAAAAAATAATGGGCTACGAAATCACTGTAATTATAACTTCTTTGATATTTTCTGCCTTGTTTTCAGGTGTGGAAATTGCGTTTGTTTCGGCCAATAAGCTGCAAATAGAATTGCAAAATAAGCAAGGCCTGTTCAGCGGAAAAATTCTTTCAGGCTTTTTAAAAAAGCCATCCAATTTTATTGGCACAACATTGGTCGGAAATACGATAGCACTCGTTGTATACGGTATCTTTATGGCCAAGATGCTTCAACCTGTTTTAGAAGCTTATATTCCACCGGCTTTCAATAATGAGGCCACCATACTCGTTACCCAAACCATCCTCTCTACCCTATTGGTGCTTGCAACAGCAGAGTTTACACCTAAAAGCTTTTTCCTTATCAATCCGAATTGGCTATTATCTGTTTTCGCCTTTCCAATGATGGTAATTTACTACCTGATGTACCCTGTAGTTTTTATTATAGTGTCGCTTTCCCGATTTATCATTATATATGTTTTTAGGTTGGAATATTCCGAGGATAAACCTGTGTTTGGCCTTATCGACCTGAATAACTATATTAAAAATACCCTGCAGGTGAATCCAAACAACGAAAAGGCAGAGGTAAATACCAAAATTTTTAATAATGCGTTGGAATTTAAAACAGTTAGGGTACGGGAATGCATGATTCCGCGAACAGAGGTGGAAGCCGTGGATGTAGATGACACCATCGCCGATCTAAAATCAACATTCATCAAAAGTGGCCATTCTAAGATCCTGGTGTATCGGGACTCTATTGATGATGTGATAGGATATTGTCCGTCGATGGCTTTGTTTAAGAAGCCAAAGAAAATCGAGGACATCTTGATACCAATCTTAATTGTTCCTGAAACCATGCTTGCCAATGAGCTCATGATTCAGTTTATAACGGAGCATAAAAGCCTTGCGTTGGTCGTTGATGAATTTGGCGGAACCTCCGGAATTGTCAGTATCGAAGACATCATCGAAGAAATTTTTGGCGAGATACAAGACGAACATGATGCTGAAGACCTCATAGAACAAAAAATTGACGATAATAATTACCTGATCAGTGCCCGGCAGGAAATAGACTATTTAAACGATAAATACGACTGGTCTATACCAGAAGGCGATTATGATACATTAGGTGGGTTTATCTTGTCGGTGACAGAAAACATTCCCAGTATTCATGATATTATAGATATACCACCTTTTACCTTCACGATTGTATCTATGAAAGATAACCGCATCGACATGGTAAGGGTAGTAATTCGGAATGGAGACGACAAGGAACTTTAAATCTTACGGACATACGGATAAAATTTTGATTTTAAGGAATTAAGTAATTATTTTTGCGCTTCTATAAATAAAAAAAATGGCATTAATCAATAAATTAAGAGAAAAAATGGGTACTGTGGTGGTAGCGGCCGTGGGTCTTGCTATCCTTTCTTTCATTGCTGCAGACCTGTTGGGACCTAATTCAAATTTGTTTGGCGGCAACGACAACAATGTGGGTGAAATAGCGGGAGAAGATATAACCTACCAGGAGTACCAGCAGCAGATTGAAGAACTAAAGTATAATTTCACCTTACAGACCAATAGGAATCCCTCAGAAAGTGAGCTTATTTCCATCCGCCAGCAGGCTTGGGATTTTCTTATCGTGAAGAAAGCTTTCCAAAAGCAATATGATGAGCTTGGCGTTGAGGTTACCGACGAAGAACTTGTAGATATGGTTCAGGGAAATAATATCAGCCCGGACCTAAAGCAGGCGTTTACCGATCCCAATACTGGCGAGTTTAATCAGGATCAGGTAGTAAATTTTCTAAAAAATCTGGATCAGGCGCCTCCAGCACAACAAGCTGCCTGGTATAATTTCGAAAGAGGACTTCACCCATCACGCTTAAGATTAAAATATGATAATCTTATTTTGATGACAGATTATGCCACTACAGCGGAAGCTAAAAATGCGCATAAGGCTGAGAATACGACTGCGGATATCAAGTATTTGTTTGTTCCATTATATGCTGTCAGCGATTCGGCCGTAGAGGTTACCGATGCCCAAATGAAAACTTATCTCAAAGAGCATAAAGAAGCGTTTGAAGTGGAAGAAAGTAGAAGCATTAGCTATGTCAGCTTCCCTATCAACCCTTCTCCTGAAGATTCCGCTGCGCTTAAGGCAGAATTAGCCGAGATCAAGAAGGAGTTGGCAAACGTTCCCAATGACTCCACATTTGCCATTCTTAATAGTGACGGAAACGACCAGGCATTTGAAACTTATGGCAGAGGCAACTTACCTGAAAAACTTGCCAATAATGTTTCAAATTTATCGGAAGGTGATATTAGAGGACCTTATTTTGAGAACGGCACATTCAAACTGTATAAGGTGTCAAAAATTGTAGAAGATGGAGAACCATCAGCAAAGGCAAGCCACATCCTTTTTCGTGCAAGTGCTGATGACGAAGCTGCAAAAGCGGAGGCTGAACAAAGAGCAAAAGATGTGTTAAAGGAATTAAAGGCAGGTGCTGATTTTGCTGATATGGCGAGGCAACACAGCGACGATCCGTCAGCCTCAAGTGGCGGAGATCTTGGATGGTTCTCAAAAGGACAAATGGTTCCCCCATTCGAGGAAGCAGTTTTTGGCAAAAATAGAACCGGTCTGGTAGATAAAATTGTGGAAACTGACTTTGGTTATCATATCATATACGTAACCGAGCCTGCTACAGCATTAAATTATAAAGTAGCTACCATTACAAAGGAAGTAGGCCCGAGCGACGACAGCCGCGATGCCGCCTTTAGAAAAGCCGATTATTTCGCGGGAGTTTCTTCAAGCAAGGAAGAATTCGAGAAAAATGCCAAAGAAGAAAAATATAACATTTTAACTGGTGAGGAAATCTATAAAAATGCCAGAACCATTGGTAATTTAGCCAATTCCCGTGAGGTAGTAAGATGGGCCTATAATGACGCTTCTATTGGAGAAGTCTCACCAGTATTTGAAGTAGACGATAATTATGTGGTTGCTGTACTTACAAAAGAAGTTGAGAAAGGCGCCGCTGACCTTGATCTCGTACGACAGGAAGTAACTGCCAAGGTGAAAAATGAGAAGAAAGCAGAGATTATTCGTAAAAAGCTAACCGGGATCAACGGTTCTTTAGAAGAACTGGCGAAAGCATTTGGCTCGGATGCAAAGATATACAGCACAAGCGATCTAAAATTGAGCAGCTCTACCTTATCAAATGTGGGTTTTGCACCAACTGCTGTAGGTAAAGCTTTCGGCCTGGAACCAGGCAAAAGGTCAGAGCCTGTCATTGTGGATAGTGGGGTGGTAATCATAGAGCTGAATTCTGTCACCAAAGCCAATGAAGTTGCAGATTATTCAAACTATAAAAATCAATTGCAACAAAGCGCTAGTTCAAGGTCTTCCTATAGCATTATGGAAGCAGTAAAGGAAAATGCCAACATTGAAGATAAGCGATATAAATTCTTTTAATATAAGAAAGTGTGGTGAAAGATAGCATAGTCTTTCACCACACTATTATTTGCACCCATTATTCTTCTTTCAACATATTGGGCCATGCTTATCAGGGACTTTTTGATATCAATAGTTATTATCCTGCCATGAGTATAGATCATAAACTCCTAGAATTCAAAGAAAAACTCGACAGCCAACATCGCTGGCCATCCCTTTATATGTTCAAGTTCATTGTTCCCAAAGGCCAGGAAAATAGCATTATAGATTTGTTTCCCAAAAATGAGGTGAAAACGAAAGCTTCAAAGAGAGGTAATTACATCAGCGTAACAAGCCAAGTCATGATGGGGTCAAGTGATGATGTCATCAAGATATACCAGGACGCACACAAAGTAGAAGGTGTGATTGCCTTGTAGGTGCTTGCAAAATCCTTACACCTCCCTATATAGGATCATTTTAGCGTAACTTGTAACCGAGTCTAATACTCGGATTTATCCTCTACTTCGTTTACTTCGGTGGTCTCTTCAGCGGATGACCTATATTCTGTTGGACTTTCGCTGAAAAATGATTTCTGCAAAAATAAAATGATAGTGACGCCTACAAAGATGGATGCATCGGCCACATTGAATATAGGCCAAAGGGCCATATAATCTCCACCAAACAGGGGCACCCATGTTGCTACGCTACCTTCCCAGATATCGATATAAAACATATCTACTACCTGACCGTGAAACCATGGCGTAGAGGATCCATACGGTGCGTTATCCAACAATACACCATAGAATGTACTGTCTATCACATTGCCAATTGCCCCGCCTAAGATAAGCGCCACACACCACAGCAACCCGGGATGCACCTTTTTTTCTGCCAGGTAATATAAGTAATAGCCAATGCCGACCATCGCCACGAGGCGGAAAAGTGTTAAAATCAGCTTTCCATATTCAGATCCGATCTGCATGCCAAATGCCATACCCGGATTTAGCGTATAATGTAGCTTAAACCAATCACCAAACACAGCAATCTGGCCAGGTAGACCCAGGTCCATATTAAAGTGAACATATAGCTTCACTATCTGATCAATCGCAATAATGGCCAGACTCAGCAGGTAATACTTTAAATATTTCATTCCAAATAAATTTTAACTTTCAGATCAATACTAACTTCATGCTCAATCATAATTGCAGCGCCGGCCTGTGCTTTAAACAGAAACCAAATCTTTCCTTCGAGTTTTTGGCATGGCCTGCCATCTTAGCTAAACTTCGATGAAAATCTTTACGGAAAAATCATCCATTTCCAACGCCGTTACGCCATTCAATTCCCTCGCAAGCTCTAATTCCAGGGCCTGCGTTTCGAGACAAATATATTCCTTATACGCTTCAATTGAGGTATTTAGCAGAGAATCACCGGCTTCGATTTTGATCTTTATCTTATCCTGTACATCCAGACCCATATCTTTACGCAAGTTTTGAATCCTGTTTACCAGGTCTCTGGCGATACCTTCCTGCTTTAGCTCATTGGTTACATTTATATCCAAAGCAACGGTGAGAGGCCCTTCACTTGCTACCAGCCAACCAGGTATGTCTTCTGAGAGAATCTCTACGTCTTCCAATGTAATGTCTACTCTTCCGTCTGGCAAGGCCAGGGATAAAAGATTGTTTTTTTCAATCGTACTGATATCCTCCTGCCCGAGCGACTGAATTGCGCTTGCAATATCCTTCATCTTAGGCCCGAAAGCTTTTCCTAATTTCTTGAAATTAGGCTTAATTTTTTTGACCAATACGCCGGATGTATCGTCTATATATTCTATAGCCTTTACGTTCACTTCCGCCAAAATGAGATCTTCTACCGCCTGCAGATGGTGCCTGGTCTTTTCATTTAATACAGGCACCAGGATCTTCGATAACGGCTGCCTCACCTTGATCATATGCTTTTTTCTAAGCGAATGTACAAGTGAAGAAGTGTCCTGGGCCAGTTTCATCCTTTCCTCAAGCGCCTGATCCACCTGATCAGAGACTACAGTAGGATATACACTTAGATGTACTGACTCCAGCTTCTCCTTTTTGCTTACATTGTTAAGGTCGTGGAACAACCTTTCCATATAAAATGGCGCAATAGGCGACGCAATCTTAGAAATTGTGAGCAGGCATGTATAGAGCGTCTGATAAGCAGCTTTTTTATCATCGTTATAGTCACCCTTCCAAAATCTTTTTCTGTTCAGTCGGACATACCAGTTACTGAGGTCATCTGTTACAAAGTCCTGGATTGCCCTGGCAGCCTTTGTCGGCTCATATTGTGAATATGCCTCGTCCGTCAAAGCGATAAGACTATTGAGCTTTGAGATAATCCACCTATCACTTTCTGTCCTTTCGGCCAAAGGAATCTCAGCCTCCTGAAACTGAAAGTCATCGAGATTTGCATATAAAGCAAAAAAGCTATACGTGTTCTGCAACGTCCCAAAAAAGCGACGCTGCACTTCCGCTACACCTTCCAGGTTGAATTTCAGGTTATCCCAGGGGTTAGCGTTGGCGATCATGTACCAACGTGTCGCATCGGGGCCATAGGTTGCCAATGTCTTAAAGGGATCAATAGCATTGCCCAAACGTTTGGACATTTTATTGCCATCCTTGTCGAGCACCAATCCATTGGCAATTACATTTTTAAAGGCTACTTTGTTGAATAACATGCTTGATATGGCGTGGAGCGTAAAAAACCAGCCCCGTGTCTGATCCACACCCTCTGCAATAAAATCGGCTGGATAATTTTGTTCAAAAATTTCCTGGTTTTCGAAAGGATAATGCCATTGTGCATAAGGCATGGCACCGGAATCGAACCAGACATCTATCAAATCTCGCTCTCGCAACATTTTGTTCCCTTGCCCGCTGATAATCGTGATATCATCTACAAAAGGACGATGCAAATCAGCCGTCTCAGCTACTATTTTTTTTATAAAAGCCCGGTTTTTCTCATATTCCGCAGTGCCTAATAGACCACTTTCCAACGCTTCAGTAAGTTTCTGTTTTAACTCATCCACAGAACCTATACAAACTTCCTCTTTGCCGTCCTCTGTCCTCCAAATCGGAAGAGGGGTTCCCCAATACCTGGATCTGCTTAGGTTCCAGTCCACCAGGTTTTCCAACCAGTTCCCGAACCTACCGGTCCCTGTCGACTCAGGCTTCCAGTTGATGGTTTTATTCAAGGCAACAAGCTGATCTTTGAAAGCGGTGGTCTTTATAAACCACGAATCTAAAGGATAGTAAAGTACAGGCAAATCGGTACGCCAGCAGTGCGGATAGGAGTGCTCGTATTTCTCAACTTTAAATGCCTTGTTTTCTTCTTTCAGTTGAATGGCAATTTTTACATCCGTAGATCTGTAGTCAGCCGATGTTTCATCTTCTCGGGTATAATTTTTGACGTACATTCCCGCGAAATCTGTAATTTCCTTTACAAATCTGCCTTGTTTGTCCACAATAGGCATTTCATTGCCTTCATCATCTTTTACAAGTACGCCAGGGATATTATTTTGTACAGAAACACGGTAATCGTCGGCACCAAAAGTTTTAGAGATATGCACAATTCCTGTACCATCCTCTGTGCTTACAAAATCTCCTACAACTACTGTAAAGGCGGGATGTGGAAGTGGCACATAGGGCATCAACTGCTCATATGAAGTTCCGGCTAGTTCTTTCCCGGTATACGCTGCTATCACTTCGAAAGGTATGAGCTTGTCCTCAGGCTTGTATGCGTCAAATGATAGCGCTTTCGCTTTTTCATCAAAAAACGTAGACAGCCTATCTTTGGCCAAAATAACATTTACTGGTAGAAAAGTATACGGGTTGAAGGTTCTGACCTTTACATAGTTGATTTTCTCCCCTACAGCGAGGGCAGAGTTGGCCGGCAAAGTCCATGGGGTAGTCGTCCATGCCAGAAAATAGTCATTTTCAGTATTCTTAATTTTAAATTGAGCAACGATGGAGGTGTCTTTAATGATTTTATAACACCCGGGTTGATTCAGCTCGTGCGAACTTAAACCCGTTCCTGCGCCTGGTGAATACGGTTGTATCGTATAGCCCTTATAGAGTAAACCCTGATCATGGAACTTCTTCAGTAGGTGCCATATGGATTCCATGTAATTTTTCTCGAAAGTAATATAGGGATCATCCAAATCTACCCAATATCCCATTTGCAGCGTCAGATCATCCCATTGATCCTTGAACTTCATGACTGCTTCACGGCATTTCTGGTTGTATTCTTCTACCGATATCTTCTTCCCGATATCTTCTTTAGAAATACCTAGCTCCTTTTCTACCTGTAGCTCCACAGGTAATCCATGAGTGTCCCAGCCGCCCTTCCTTTTTACCTGAAAGCCTTTCAGCGTTTTGTAGCGGCAGAAAATATCCTTTACTGCTCGCGCCATTACGTGGTGTATGCCTGGCGTACCGTTAGCAGAAGGAGGCCCTTCGTAAAAGGTAAAAGGATCTTTACCTTCCCTGCTAATGATGGACTTCTGAAAGATGTCGTTTTCATTCCAGTAGGCGAGCACTTCGGTGCCTAACTTTGCATAGTCCAGATTTTTGTATTCCTTATATTTCATGCTTTCTTATTTCCACTTGTATATTTTATCAGCACCGTATCTTACGAAGGTGAAGGGAGTCCGTTCCTGAAAACGTGCTAGGCAGTATCTGTATTTATCACCTGTATTTTTTCAATATCAATTTCTTCATCGTCATCCCACTGGTAGCATTCACCATATTGTTCTATCGGTGGGTGATCTCCTCCTTTTCTTTTTCCGTCGTCAAATGAAAGTAGCAATGCCGGCAACAAGATTAAGTTAGTAAACATAGCAATTAACAATGTAGTAGATGTCAAAATTCCTAAGGCAGCAGTACCACCAAATTCCGAGCCTGCAAATATAACAAACCCAGCAAAAAGTACCACAGAAGTATACATCATACTGGCCCCGGTTTCCATGATACTTTTACTCACTGCTTTAGCAACAAAAAAATTATTAGCATATAGCTCCTGCCGGTACTTGGCTAGAAAATGGATGGAGTCATCTACGGAAATACCAAAAGCAATACTGAAAATCAGCGCAGTACTGGGTTTTAAAGGAATACCCATATAACCCATCAGCGCACCGGTAATTAGCAAAGGGATGACATTTGGTATCAGGGAAATCACGATCATTCTTACGTTTTGGAAAAGAATACCCATGATAAGCGCAATAATGAAGAAGGCAAGCACCAGGCTCATTCTTAAATTTTCTATCAAAAACTTATTTCCTTTTACAAAAAGTAGCGTAGTTCCCGTCACAGTAGCCTGTAAATCAGTCTCTGCAAAAATATCAACTATAGCAGGCTCAACGATTTTATGTACAAGTGAATCTAATTTAATGGAGCCTATATCAGCAACCTTTAATGAAATCCGCATATATTGCCCGGTCGAGTCAACAAAGGAATTCATCATCGTATTATTTTCCCTTTGACCACGTAAGTAGCTGATAATGAATGCTTTGTCCTGATTGTTTGGCAGGCTATAAAATTTAACGTTGTTATTGTAAAATGCTTGCCGGGATGCTTTCACAAAATTAATTATCGACAGAGGTTTCGAGATACTAGGCTGTTGAACCAGGAAATCCTGCAATTCGTCCACTTTTTTCAAGTTCTCCAGCCGCATGATTCCGCGTTTTTTTCCCGTATCCACCACAATTTCCAAAGGCATTACACCCTGGAAATTATCTTCAAAAAACAACATATCTTGCTTGATTTTGCCCTCTTTAGGAATATCATCAACCATGAAAGAAACAGATTCTATTTTATAAACTCCGATGAGAGACACAACTACGATCGCACCCGTAACGAAGAAAATCCTATACTTATGCCTGTGTACCAAAATGTCAATACCTGTTAGGAACTTCGCCTGCAGGCCAAAATCAAGATGTCTCAGATGCTTTTCCTGCGGGGCGGGCAGATAAGAAAATACAGCAGGGATAAGGATGATACTGACAAAAAAAGTAGCGAAGATATTGATGCCAGCCACAAAACCAAACTCCTTCAAAATTACAATGTCCGTAAATGCCAGGACAACAAACCCTATGGCCGTCGTAAAATTGGTGATTAGTGTGACCAATCCAATCTTTCGAATGATTCTGCTCAAGGCTTTGATTTTATTCCCATGGATATTGAATTCCTGGTGATATTTGTTCAATAAATAAATACAATTTGGAATACCAATGACAACTATGATAGGGGGGATAAGTCCTGTAAGTATGGTTATTTTAAAGCCGAAAAGGGCGAGGGTTCCCAGTGACCAGACTACCATAACGCCAATGACAATCATAGGGAAAATAACAGCCTGGAATGACCGAAAGAATGCATACAATATGACGGCCGTAATAGCCAAAGAGAGTATCAGGAATAAATTTAGCTCGTCTTTCATTTTTCCCGTCATTACCGAGCGGATAAATGGTAGCCCGGCGTAATGCAGCGCTATCCCCGTATCATCCGAAAATGCTTCAGCCGACCGTAGGATATCATCCATTAACCCCTGGCGGTTTTCGGAATTTAATATATCCTTATCTATTGAAACCAGAAGTATAGTAGCACCAGTGGTACGGTTGACGACCAGCCCATCGTAAAACTCCATCGATGTGGCTACCTGCAGCAAACTATCAACGCCCTGTTGGTCCTCGGGAAAGTCTTCAAAAATCGGCTGCTGAATAAATTTCTTCCGGGCCTGGTCCTTTATCAAAATTTCAAGTCCTGGCAGGGATACTACATTGTTGATACCCTTTAGACGAGAGAGGTCGTCGTGAAAATATTTAAATTTTTGAAAATTTTCATATTGATACAGCGTACTATCTTTGGTTCCTATGACAAGAAGATTTCCGTCTTCACCGAATTTCCGCTTAAAATCCTGAAAATAGACCATATACTGATCATCTGCCGGCACAATCTTGGCAAAATCATAGGACATTTCGAGGTCTTTTGTTTGGTATGCCATGAACACTGTAATCAGTGCCAAAAAGCATATCAGAAAAAGCCTGAATTTTAATATAAAATGAGCAACTTTAGTCCACATTTTCAAGCAAACCCCAAAGGTAGGTATTTTTAAAATCTATAGCGCTTTATTGCGGTTTTATTCTATATACCTGGCCGCTAATAAAACCACCCCGTTATTTTTTAGATTTCCCACTGTTAGCAAATATGTTATTTTTGCTGCACAGACTGGACCAGATGAAACAAAAGAAAGCATGATAATCGTTACTTATAACGTTAATGGCCTACGAGCCGCTATTAAAAAAGATTTACCCGGCTGGCTACGTGCTACGGATGCTGATGTGATCTGCCTGCAGGAACTTAAGGCAAATCAGGAGCAGGTTAATCTTGAAATTTTTTATCAACTTGGCTATCAGCACATCTATTGGATGGCAGCCGAAAAGAAAGGCTATAGTGGTGTTGCCATCTTGTCCAAAAAAGAGCCCAAAAACATTGCTTATGGCTGCGAAATAGACATATATGATTGTGAAGGAAGGGTATTAACTGCTGACTTTGATGATTTTTCACTCATGAGTGTCTATATGCCATCAGGCTCAAGTGGCGACATTCGACAGCGTTTCAAAATGCAATGGCTGGAAGATTTCTACAATTACATCCAGCGTTTGAAGCAGGGGAGGCCTAATTTAATTATTAGTGGAGACTATAATATCTGCCATAAACCAATAGATATCCATAATCCTGTCTCCAATAAAAAATCAAGCGGCTTTCTACCTGAGGAACGAGCATGGATGTCTGAATTTATTGATAGTGGTTTTATCGACACCTTTCGGTACTTCAACCAGGACCCACACCACTATACCTGGTGGAGCGCGCGTTTTGGCGTACGTGCTAAAAATTTGGGTTGGAGGATCGATTACCATATAGCAAGTCAGCCTATGGAAAAAAGGTTGAAGCGTACGATAATTTTACCTGACGCCGTTCACTCCGACCATTGCCCTGTTTTGCTCGAAATTGATTAAAAAATATATATATTTGATATGATACCGGACAAAGAGTAGCACGGTATGATTCATGCCATTGGGCAATGTGACTTTCAAAGGAGGGAAAATGAAACACTTAGCTATAGGAATTCTTGCATTGATGCTGTCGAGTTTTGATCATATAATTACCTCGACTGAATTAGACGGTAAATGGGTTGATGTAAATACGAAAACCGACACACTTACATTCGAGACACGTGATAAAAAGGATTACATGATGTTAACAAGAGGAAATGAAATTAGACATGGACAATCTTTACCAAAATCTTGTTATGGTTTGTATTCCTATAAACTATTGCCTGGAGATAAAATAACGCTATCATGGATCGCTTCAAGTGTCGTCCGACCTAATGCTTACTATT
>LXQK01000094.1:46785-57400 GCA_001683905.1 Marivirga sp. ANT-B6 | reverse complement strand
GGTAAATTAACATCTAAACTATTTCATTATATGGGTGTTCTTTAAAGACAGAAAATTGTTTTACGCTAAAAACAGAGATTATGAAATATTCAAATTCCATGAGTAGAGGAAAGTTCAACGTGATTTTACCTGCTATTCTGTTTGCCTTCTTGGTAAGTTTGGCAACACATGCCCAAGTAAGCCCTCAGCAGCAAGAGATAGAGACAGACTTTAACGATACGGAGCTGAAGCAATTTGCAACAGCGGCAGGTAAAGTAATGGAGATAACGCAGAAAACGCAAGAAGAGATGATTAAAATTATTGAAGAAGAAAATATGGAATTGGACAAATTTAATCAGATATTAATGGCGCAACAAAGTCAGGAAGGTGAGAAAGTAGACGCTACCGCCGAAGAGATGGCTGCCTTTAATAACGCCTCGCAAAAAATAATGGAAATACAAAAAGATGTCCAGACCGATGTTGTGGAGGCAATTGAGCAAGAGGGTCTCGAACCACAAAAATATGAAGCCATCATGCTTGCTTATCAATCAGATCCTGAAGTGAAAGCTAAGATCGTTGCGCTTATCCAGGAATAAATTAAACCAAACGGGTGAAAAAGCTAATATCCAACAGTATTAGCTTTTTTTAAACTCAAAAATCGTTTTGATGAAATATTTCATTTTTTTTCTTCTTTTAGTTTCAATTTTTAGCTGCGACCGCAAAGGTATTCAACTAGATACGTCAGGTTCGTGTGTATCTAATACTGTTGTAAAGGAATGGAAAAACCTATCTGGAACGGTAGAAATTGCAGGTAATGAAGTGGTAATAGACGTGGCTGGAGCAAATTCTACGTTAAGGTTTTACCCTTGCAACCTGCCCGGCCCTTACCAACAAAAAGGGAAACTGATAAGATTCGACGCCAGAGAATATGAAGTGCCGCCCAATGTACGTGTAATCGGGACACCCATCATCATCACACAAATTTATTAAATCCCCATAATAAATCATTGGTGGCAACAAAAGTAATTTGCTCGGTTTTTTTTTAATTTTATTACCACTTTTTGGCTTTTTATCATGCGAAATATCTTTAAATTCCTACTACTCCGACGGCTATTGGGAGGTGGTTCCAGACGAAGAAAAGGAGGCTGTGGCTGCCTTTCCATTATTGTTATTATTGTTGTTGTGTTATTGATCATGCAGTTTCTTGGAAATGGCAATCTTTGGTAGATCATTATTTTTATGTTTAGGGGAAAGAAACTCTCCGACCAGCATGTTATTGAGTTTTAGTAATCAATGACTGGCACGTCAATATTAGCGCCCTTCAAGCTAACCATAGCAGAAGTAACTCACCTGGCCACTAAAGACATTTCGCATGAAGATTTTATTCATTTAGGTAAACCTATAACAACAACAAAAGCATGGAAAATCTATGCCTTTTTTGTTGTACAATTTATCTATAAAATTCTTAAAGCTCCCGTAGCCAAATATTCCTGAAACTAACAGCGTCTCCGTGATCTTGCAGTTTGATTGGCAATTTGTCAGCGTGAGGCTTTATTTTTGGAGGCCCTATATATTCGGTGGTTCCGTGAATAGTCACGTGATCCTGTACCAGAACGCCGTTGTGAATTATTGTGATGGTAGCCGCACGCTCCAGGCTGTCCTCGTTAAAACGAGGGGCTCGGTAGATGATGTCATACGTTTGCCACTCGCCCGGTTTTCTGGCAGCATTTACAAGAGGCATCGTTTGCTTGTAGATGCTGCCTGCCTGCCCGTTGGAATAGGTTCTATTATCATACGAATCGAGTACCTGCACTTCGTAATTACTTTGCAAAAAGATGCCGCTATTTCCTCTACCCTGCCCTCCTCCTTTTACTTCTTTCGGTGTTCGCCATTCGATATGTAATTGAACGTCGCCAAAAGTTTGTTTTGTTTGAATATCGCCTGCACCTTTTACTACCGTCATCGCACCATTCTTTACATTCCATTTTGCCGGACCGTCTATACCTGTCCATTGGTCGAGGTTCTTTCCGTCAAATAAAACAATAGCATCGGAGGGTGCATTACCCGGGCTACCAGGATCTACTACTGGTGGAATCGGCTCCCACACTTCCGTGGCTTTCGGATCACCTTCCTGGGCGTTCCCTGTGAATGGCATCATTATAATAATTAAAGCTAACAGACTTCTTATTTTAAGCAAACTCATTAAAAAACGCATCGTGGTCAATTTAGTTTATACAATATAAAAATAATGAATTAGACCTTTGGAAGCTTCCAATCATTATAATAATCAGCTTTTATCAGCTTATTAGCTGCTCGATCCTGATCAAAAAGCTTCTTTTCTTTATTCCAATAGATTTTCTTGCCAACCTTATAGGCAATATTCCCCATATGGGCGTTAATAGCAGTATTACTACCCACAGCCACATCACAATTTGGTGTTTTCCTGGACTTCATACAATCGATAAAGTTTTTTGTATGCTCATCCAGGTCTCTTCCTACCCCTCTCTGCGGCTCGACTGGCTCCATCTTAAACTTAGCTGAAATTTCACTGTCTTTGTTTGCTTCGGCAAATACTTCCCAGTGATTACGATCCACCACCAGCGTCCCATTGTTTCCAATAAAAGCCACCCCATGGCTCCTATGATAAGGGCCGAGGCCTATTCCTACCGCATGCTCCCAAATCATCGTGAAATGATCAAATTCATAAATGGCGGTTTGTGTATCGGGGGTTTGCATGGCATCATCAGGATAAGCGAATTTCCCTCCCGAAGACATGACTGAATTAGGTGCCTGTGCTTTCATGGCGTATAATGCAATATCGATCAGGTGTACACCCCAATCGGTCATTAAACCACCGGCATAATCCCAATACCAGCGAAAGTTAAAATGAAACCTGTTGGGGTTAAAAGGGCGCTTTGGTGCAGGCCCCAGCCACATAGCATAGTCTACACCTGCGGGCACAGGCTGGTCAGGCTGCACAGGTAAGCGGGATTTCCAATCCACATAAGACCAGGTTTTTACAGTCCGGATATTTCCCAGCTTCCCGGACTGAACAAAATCTACCGCCTCCTGCCAATGCTTTCCGCTACGTTGCCATTGCCCGACTTGTACTACGCGATTGTATTTTTTTCCGGCTGCAACCATAGCATAACACTCTTCTATCGTATTCGCCAAAGGTTTCTCTACATAGATGTCTTTACCAGACTCACATGCGTGGATCATCATTAAACCGTGCCAATGATCGGGGGTGGCTATAACCACTGCATCAATATCTTTATTTTCCAGCAATTTTCGATAATCAGTGTAGCGCAAGGGCCTTTTGCCGGTCATTTTTTCAAAATCAACAGACCGACTATCAAGTACGTTATTATCGACATCGCAAAGTGCTACCAGCTCGACATCAGCAATTTTATGCAAAGAAGTAATATTACTCCACCCCATACCTTTACAACCAATTAGCGCAATGCGGATTCGATCATTAGCGCCAACGGGTTTTTTTGATAGACCAATGGCATACGGACTGGCTAATAGGCCAAACCCCGCTGTTGCCATGGCTGACTTAAGAATAAAACTCCTTCGGGACTGATTTTTCATAACTCAAGCATTTTTTTAAGGGTCAAGATTATTGTAATGATATTCCTAAATATAAATGAATATTTTTT
The DNA here is from genome assembly GCA_001683905.1 of Marivirga sp. ANT-B6. Classification (GTDB taxonomy): domain Bacteria; phylum Bacteroidota; class Bacteroidia; order Cytophagales; family Cyclobacteriaceae; genus ANT-B6. The sequence continues at coordinate 53,759 of LXQK01000094.1, read as the reverse complement.
AACAAAGCAAGAAAGTAAATTTGCCGAGCATTTTCATGCAAAAATGAGCAACAATTATTATTCCAAATAAAAAATTCAAAAAATTAGATAGGTTATTTTAAATTTTTTTGTTAACCTCAAACCTGAAATAAAGTAAACGCAAACTTCGTTAAACATTGCTCAAGCGAACAGGAACATGCAAGCAAATTTAAATATTAAAGCAAAAAATCAACAAACCTACGACGCCATCGTGGTTGGCACAGGTATAAGTGGCGGATGGGCAGCGAAAGAACTTACCGAAAAAGGGCTGAAAACGTTGGTGCTGGAACGGGGAAGAGATATAAAGCATGTCGAGGATTATCCAACCATGCTAAAAAATCCTTGGGATTTTGAATATGCTGATAAAGTTACCAATGAAGACCGAAAAAATTACCCCGTACAGCTAAGAACAGGCTACACGATCAGGGAATCTACGAAACACTGGTGGGTAAATGATCTTGAAAATCCATATACTGAAGAAAAACGCTTCGATTGGATCAGAGGATACCATGTAGGTGGCCGTTCGTTATTATGGGGGAGGCAAAGTTATCGGCTGAGTCCTATGGATTTTGAAGCCAATGCTAAGGATGGTATTGCTGTAGATTGGCCTGTACGATATGAGGATATCGCCCCGTGGTACGATTATGTAGAATCATTTGCCGGTATCAGTGGAAAGGCAGAAGGTTTGCCACAACTTCCTGATGGAAAGTTCCTTCCTCCTATGGAGATGAACTGCCTGGAGGAACATGTGAAGCAAAAAATTGGCGAAAACTATAGTGATAGAATTATGACCATTGGCCGTGTTGCCAATTTAACCCAACAACACAATGGTCGTGGCACTTGCCAGAGCAGAAATTTATGTATGCGTGGTTGTCCTTACGGCGCTTATTTCAGCAGCAATGCAGCCACTTTGCCTGCGGCTGAAAAAACAGGCAATATGACCCTACGGCCGCATTCTATTGTTCAGTCCGTCATTTATGATGAAGCGAAAGGTAAGGCCATAGGTGTTCGAATTCTTGACGGAGAAACGTTAGAAGAAATGGAATTTTATGCTAAAATTATTTTCCTCAATGCGTCTACATTAGGTTCTACATTTATATTAATGAATTCTATTTCAAACCGTTTTCCCAATGGTTTAGGTAATCAGAGTGGCGAATTAGGACACAACTTGATGGATCACCATTTCAAAGCGGGTGCTAATGGCAGTTTTGACGGTTTTCAGGACCGATATTACAAAGGACGAAGGCCGAATGGCATCTACATCCCCCGATTCAGAAATATCAACGAAAAAAGAACCGATTTTATCAGAGGCTATGGCTATCAGGGCGGTGCGAGCAGAGAAAGTTGGTGGAGAAGCATTCAGGAAATGAACGTCGGTGCTGAGATGAAAGAGACTTTAACAATCCCTGGTGCCTGGAATATGGGCCTGATGGGATTTGGCGAATGCCTTCCTTACCACGAAAACAAAGTCACCATCAACAGAGACCTTAAAGATAAGTACGGCCTGCCCACATTGACATTTAATTGTGAGTTTAAGGAAAATGAACTTAATATGCGGAAAGACATGACTGCCTCAGCGGCAGAAATGCTCGAAGCAGCGGGTTTGAAAAATGTGACCACATATGATGATATCGGCGGCCCTGGTTTGGGGATCCATGAAATGGGCACTGCAAGAATGGGCCACGATCCGAAAACATCGGTTTTAAATAAGTGGAATCAGGTACACGAAGCTCCTAACGTATATGTCACCGATGGTTCATTTATGACTTCGTCAGGTTGCCAGAATCCATCACTCTCGTATATGGCGTTTACTGCCCGAGCTTGTGATCATGCCGTAAAGGAGTTAAAAAAAGGGAATTTCGCTTAAAAATCATGGTTTTAGTATTTGTCTTTTACAATATTGAATGATACGCTAATGAATAGAAGAGAAGCAGTAAAAAGAACAGGCTGGCTAGTGGGTGGGATTATTTCTGCCCCAGCGATGCTGAGCGTTTTGCAGGGCTGTCAGGCTAAAAAAGAGCTTTCCTGGACGCCAGATTTCTTCACCAAAGACGAAGCTGCCATACTTGAAGAAGTTGCAGAAATCATTTTGCCTGCCACAGAAACGCCTGGGGCAAAAGATGTGGGTGTACCTCAATTTATAGATAAAATGGTGGCTAACGTTTATGATGAAGAAGACCGAGCCAATTTTAAAGCTGGGTTGCAGGAACTGGATACCCACGCACAATCTACCTATGGAGATGCCTTCATGGAGATGAGCCCGGAAGATCGCACTACGATGATCAAGGCGATGTATGAGAAAGCATCTAACGCGAAGGAAAAGAAGCGCCCGTTTATTTTGATGGCTAAGGAGCTAACCTTATTGGGATACTATACTTCCGAGACGGTAGCTACTACACAACTTCAATATGACCAGGTACCAGGACCCTATAAGGGATGTATCCCCTATGAGGAGGTTGGCAAGGGTTATGCAGTTTAATTGGCCTGGAGAATAAAGCTCTCCTATGCCTTTACTATCGATGCGTCAGACCAAACCTGGCACCTACCGATTTCAGACATCCATTCAGGTAGAGACTTTGTAGTGCGCATAGCACCTATCTTCACGTTGAACCACAATATCGTAATGCCCAAATGGCTCTTACGTGCTCTTGCACTATTTATTTCTGTTGTTCAAGAAAGCATGGAATTGATGTTTCAGTATGAGAAGGATTATCTTTTTAGTGACGAGAAGCTTATCAAAGTTTTTTCTCAATTTAAAACGCACAATTTGGTACGATCATAGAAGAAATAAAGATCCTGCTTTGATACCATGTGAACTGTAATAACTTTTATAACCAGGGGCATTAGAGGCGATTTATTGACTCACTTCTTCTAAAGCCTCCACTACTAAATCCTTAGCTGGTATGAGATCTCGCGTTGGCCAGATTTCGATTTTTGCCAATGCCTTCCACATCACCCGGTCCAACTGGTGGAAATAGGCTGTTGTGCCGGGGTTGCCATTAAAAAGGAGAACCCAGCCCGTACCATCGGCGAGATAGGCCATCATCGAAGACGCACCTGGAAGGGAGCCCGTATGCCACCTGTTACCCGATGCATTTACGCACCAGCCATTAACATAATTTTGATTTGATATGGAAGGTTGTTGCGTCAGATTCCGGCCAGATAAAAACCTATCCTGATAAACACCCTGGCCTGCTGATGCAAGCATTATTTTTGCCATATCTATTGCAGAAGCAATCCATCCCCCATGGGCATCCATAGCCTCAAGATAGACGCCACCGTAAGGAATTTTTTCCTTTTTAGTGAGATCGAACGCGGCATTTACCGCATCCCGATTGGGAAGATCAAAATATTTAACCTCCAACGGATGTCGATCTGCCGGATTACTTTTCCCCAGCGTCATTTCAGAAATCATTAATGGAGATAATATACAGGAGTCTACAAATTGCTGGTAACCCTGTCGAGACACCTTTTCAATCACCCGGCCAAGCACATTATACCCCAGGTTGGAATAGGCAAATCTAGTTCCAGGGATAAAATCCAGATCTTTCGAAAGGGCATAGGCAATGACATTCCTACTGCTCGCCGGGAACGGTTGATCTAGTGCCAGCGCAATGGATATTGGTGCAAACATCAAATCGCCTTCTAAATTAACTCCTCTATCCCATCCGGCCGTGTGATCCAACAGGTGCCTGATGGTAATTTCTTCCAGGCTGGAATCGTGTATATTGAGAAAAATCGGATCGTTCAATATACCCTTCAGTCCAAAAACATGATCATCGAGGTGTAACTTTCCTTGTTCTACTAATTTAAAGATAGCCAGAGATGTGACGGGTTTAGAAAGGCTTGCGATCCGGAATAAATGATCTGGTGAAGTAGGCATTCCTGCATAAGCCTCACCAAAGCCCCTTGCATATAAGAGCTTTCCGTCTTTTACAATAGCCACAGATGCACCCTGAATTTTCCACCGCTTGAGAAACGCCACGATGTCGGCATCTACAGGCGTAAACTCAGAAATATTAGGGCCGGTTTGAGCCTTTGACAGCTGGAAGACCGAAATTACAATTAGGAAAACAAATATGGTTAGGCGTGTAAACCGATGATGCTTCAACTTTAAATTGCTTGATAAGCTAATAAAATTAAAGTTACGCCGGCCTATCGTCTCATGTCAGAGTTATGTAGCGGAAGTATTACCTATGTAAGTGATTGGAAGGAAAAAGAATGATTTTTAGTGCCTATAAACGTTGAGTGACAAATCCGAAAGTATCTGTTGAGAAAGTTAACGCTGATAATCTCTCAATAATTCCGAGCCTCGCTTCAACCGGGGATCGTGATTTGAAGAGATTGTTTTAACAGTAGACCGATAAGGCGGCGTATCGGGAAAGAAAATATCAACAAAGTTCTCGAGCCACCAGGCTCTTATATCTGAAAAGAGTTTTTTTGTATAGGAATTACAAATAAAGTAATAGGTAATTTTAAATAAGCCATAGTAAAAAAGCCCCTGAAGCTTATTAACAATTTTTAAATCAACAAGATTGTCAATGGTATGCCTGATGCCGGGAAGGTGTTTCTTTTGCGCAAAACTGAGACATATCCAAATATGAAAATAAAAGAGTTTATCAAAGTATTTCTGGTGTAGCTGATTACCCTTTTTCAAATAGGCATGAATGTTTTTAGCCAGCGTAATCCGGGAGAAGTATTGGGCTATATCTTTATCATTTTTTGAGATTTGTGGTTCTTCACCTTGTCTGTAATAAGTATCTGGCGCAATATCGATTTTCTTATATTTTAAGCGAAGTGCCAGTGCCTGTACATGAAAATCCATATCCTGCCAACTCTGCAGCCCTTCATTCCATACAAGCCTGTCCAAGGGACCTTTTTTCCATATTGGAGAACTTGTAATCCAAGGCGCATCCAAATTCAAGAATCTCTCGAGGTCATCTGTTTCTTTATCGACATTCCATAAAATCTTGAGGTCCCCTGGGACACTGCTGAACAATTCACAAGGAAAAACCAAAAAATCAAAATCTGGAAACCTTTCGAAAGCACGTACTCTCCCTAGCAAGCAGGAAGAATCCATTAAGTCATCTGAATCGAAGAATATACAATATTTTCCTAAGGAATTTTCCAGCGCAATATTTCTGCAGGTTGGAGCACCTTTAGGTAACCGATCTCTTCTCAGAAGCTTGATCCTGGAATCTTCTTTAGCTAACAGTTGAACCGCCTCATAAGAACCATCTGTAGAGCCATCATCTACCACCACTACTTCCCAATGTGGATAAGTTTGCGCTTGCAAGGACGCGATTGTGTCGGAAAACACACTTTCTCTGTTAAACAATGGTACAAGAATAGATACTAAAGGAGTCGAGTTTCCTAGCATGATAAATTAAAAAATAATTGGTTATACAGTAGTAGAATCAATCAAATCGACGTATTAGCTTAAAAAAATTACTGTTTTTATGCGTAGTATAGATTAATGCAACACCATGACCTAGATCGGTTCTTTCACCGAAGACAATCGTTTAATGTCAAAATCTGGTAGCACAACACCTTGTATAAGGTTGGTGTTTTTATAATTATAAGGATTTCCATCAGATATTTCAATCTTCACTACATCCTTCAACCAATCCTGCACAATACTGTTGCTGCCCAGATATAAGTTGAAATAGTATGAGCCAGGTTTAAGATTACTGTCAATGGTGAAAACATATTCATCCTCATCCTTCCTATGATCAAAAAATTTACTAATAAACCTGTTACTAAAATGATATACCGTGTTAAAGTTTTTGTCTTTGATAACAACACCAAAATCAAGGTCCTTATTATATCCCGGCTCAATGGTTTTGAGTTTGATAGAAAATTCAATGGGTGCTCCAAATGGTGTGGGATTGTTTTTGAACTTAATATTTTCAAAGATCAACTTACCACCATAGCTTTCCCTTTTAATATCAAGCAGATTAACTTCCTTTCCAAAATTTAAAGAACCATAGGCATATCTTTCAATTGCCTGCTCTGTGGTGCCATCAAGGGCCAATACACCATTTTCCAGTAAGATACCTCGTTCGCATAGCCCTTTAATTGTACCTAAATTATGCGATACAAAGAGTATGGTTCTCCCGTCCTTAGAAATCTGGCTCATTTTGTCAATACACTTGGTTTGAAACACAGCATCCCCTACGGCTAACACTTCATCTACGATCATTATATCCGAATCCAGATGTGCTGCTACAGAAAAAGCCAGCCTAACGTACATCCCCGAAGAATATCTTTTTACCGGTGTATCCACATATTTTTCTACTCCGGAGAAGGCAATAATTTCATCTAATTTATTTGTGATCTCTGAGCGACTCATTCCCATAATTGCGCCATTCAGATATATATTTTCTCTGCCTGTTAATTCCGGGTGAAAGCCAGTACCAACCTCCAGCAAGCTTGCAATCTTTCCGTTCACCTTTATAGATCCTGTACTTGGAGAGGTAATGCGGGATAACAATTTCAACAACGTAGACTTTCCCGCGCCATTTTTGCCAATGATACCAACGGTTTCGCCTTCCTTAATCTCGAAATTTAGATTTCTTAATGACCAAACATACTCACTTTCCGCTCGTTCTTCCCTATTGTTAACAGATCCAATTTTTTGGTAGGGATCTTCTTTCCCTCTCACCTGCGACCACCATCGGTTGAAATCGTGTTTTAATGTACCTGTTCCTATTACACCTAAACGATAAAGCTTGGATAAGTTTTCTACTTTTATTACTGTCTTAGCCATTTAAAAAAATTTAATGAACGAACCGTTTGGATCAGTCTGATCGACATTTTCCTCATAAAAAAAATCAAGAAAAAATAGGTTAACGACTGAGTCGCTAACCCTTACAAAAAATTATATAATTCTATGTATACAATATTATGATGCTTCCTTGTTGTTATATCGCTTTCTTTCATTCTCGTCAAGATAG
>LXQK01000094.1:0-46707 GCA_001683905.1 Marivirga sp. ANT-B6 | reverse complement strand
GTCAAGATAGATCTTACGCATTCTGATGGATTTAGGTGTAATTTCAAGATACTCATCTTTCTGAATATACTCCATCGCCTCCTCTAAAGAAAATTTTCTGGCGGGATATATCTTTACGTTATCATCCGTTCCGGAAGCACGCATATTGGTTAACTTTTTACCCTTTTGGATATTTACGACAATATCATTTTCTCTCGAATGCTCGCCTATTACCTGGCCTGCATACACTTCAACGCCGGGATCAACAAAAAAGATTCCTCTATCCTGCAGTTTATCAATAGAGTAGGCTGTTCCAGGGCCAGTTTCCATAGAAATTAACGATCCGCTATTCCTTCCTGCTATAGGACCTTTGTAAGGCTCGTAACTTTTAAACCGGTGATTCATAATAGCTTCGCCTGCTGTAGAGGTAAGTACATTATTTCGCAAACCAATTAATCCCCTTGATGGAATTATAAATTCAAGATGTTGCAAATCACCTTTTGGCTCCATAATAAGTAGCTCACCTTTTCTTTGGGTAACCAGCTCAATAACTTTCCCAGATGATTCCTGCGGCACATCCACCACCAACGTTTCTATAGGCTCGCATCGAACACCATCGATCTCCCTGAAAATCACCTGTGGCTGGCCTACCTGTAATTCATAGCCTTCTCTTCTCATGGTCTCAATTAATATAGAAAGGTGAAGGATACCTCTTCCATAGACCATAAACTTGTCTTCGCTATCCGTAGCTTCAACTTTAAGCGCCAGATTCTTTTCAATTTCCTTGAATAACCTGTCACGAAGGTGGCGCGATGTCACAAACTTACCTTCTTTACCAAAAAAGGGAGAATTGTTGATGGTAAAGAGCATATTCATCGTTGGCTCATCAATAGATATCCTTGGAAGAGGCTTTGGATTTTCAAAATCAGTAAGTGTATCACCAATTTCAAAATCTTCGATACCTACTACAGCACAAATATCACCGGCACTTACTTCCTGCACACGAAGTTTTCCGAGACCTTCAAATACCTGCAACTCCTTAATTTTTACCTTTTTCACTGTGCCATCGCTTTTGCAAAGGCCCATTGTAGCCCCTTCTTTCAATACACCCTGATACACTCTACCAATAGCTATTCGACCAACGAACGCTGAGTAATCCAGTGAAGTAATCTGCAATTGAGGAATCCCCTCATTATACGGTGCTGGTGGAATATTCTTGATGATGGAATCTAATAATGGCACAATGTCGGTCGTTGGCTGCTTCCAGTCGGTACTCATCCATCCCTGCTTGGAAGACCCATAAACGGTCACAAAGTCAAGCTGCTCCTCGGTGGCATCAAGGTTGAACATCAAATCAAATACCTGCTCGTGTACCTCGTCGGGTCTGCAATTTTCTTTATCTACTTTGTTGACAACAACAATAGGCTTCAGCCCCAAAGCCAAAGCTTTACTTAAAACAAATCTTGTCTGTGGCATTGGTCCTTCAAAGGCATCCACCAATAGCAGTACACCGTCTGCCATTTTCAAAACTCTCTCCACTTCACCACCAAAATCGGCGTGACCAGGAGTATCTATGATATTTATTTTTACACCATTATAGCGCACAGAAACGTTTTTAGATAGGATGGTAATTCCTCTTTCTCTTTCCAGGTCATTGTTATCAAGAATAAGGTCACCAAATTCCTGATTCTCCCGGAATAACTTGGAGGCATGAATAATCTTATCCACTAACGTGGTTTTACCGTGGTCAACGTGGGCTATAATGGCAATATTTCTAATACTTTGCATGCGGTTTTACAATTTAAGCCGCAAAGATACGTATTATATTCAAGATTATTCTCAATAATAATAAAATTCACAATTTGATCATCGAGGAGTTATATTATTATGAGGAGGGATTTATCCTAAGAGCAAGAATTCTGCAAAAGGAGCGAAACGGGAGATACAATTTATTTGGACATCGACCTATTTTATTTAAATTAGAAAATTATTCTTTTTTTTATGGTTACTAAATCCCTATATTTTTGGATATAGTTATACCTTTGTATGTCAAATAAATTTTTCTTTTGAATGGTCATAGCAAGAAAAGGTCTTATCCTCTTTTTGATCCTCTTTGTTTGCCTGTCTAAAGCAATAGCAGACCAAGGTGATGACATTGAACCTGCACAATCTCTTAAGCTGGAGCTTCAGAAGATCGACGACCTGAATAAAAAAAGTAATAGATTACTTAATCAGGATCCTGAAGAAGCCCTGGTATTTGCAGAAAAGGCGCTTAAGCTTTCCTATAAAGTAAACAACGCAAGAAGAATCTCCTCTTCGCTACGCCACGTTGGTGATGTATATCAATACAATGGTGAATTAAATACAGCACTCAGCTACTTCTACAACGCACTTAAAATATCTCGTGTTAATGACGATAAAATTGGGATAAAAAGCAGTCAGAATAACCTGGGCTCGCTTTATTACACTATTGGCGACTATAAAAATTCTCTATTTTATCACTTTGAAGCCTTAAAGATGAAAAAGGAGATGAACGACCTGCTTGGGATCGGCATCTCTTTGAATAACATAGGCATGGTGCATCAAAAATTAAAGGACTATGAAAATGCGCTGAAATACTACACAGAGTCGCAGGAAATCTTCAATAAGCTTAATAAGTCCAGCTTATTGGTAAGTACGATTAATAATATAGGTTCACTTTATAGCGAACTAAAGAACGAACCGCTTGCCATTAAACATTTTAATGCCTCCATCAAGCTAAGTAAAAAAACAAAAAACCTGAATGGCCTTGCTATTGCTTACAAGGGGCTTGGCCAGTTGTATGAGAGCGAAGGAAAAAATTATCGCGCAGGGTTGTACTACAACCGTTCTTTGAAACTAAGCCAGCAGATAAAAGATAAGAACAATATCTCTGGAAATTATTTTTATCTGAGCAGGCTGGAATTCTTTAAAAATGAATACGAGAACTCCCTCATTTTATTAGATAAAAGCCATGCGCTGGCGGAAAGCTCACGCACCAAAGAGCGACTGATGGAGAACTTTGAGCTGTATGCCAAGATTTTTGATAAACTCGGAGACTATGAAAAAGCTTACCGATATCAAAACAAGTACATCGATCTAAAAAATTATCTTTTCAATGAGAAGCTAGCCAAGAATCTGTCAAACATTCAGATGGAGATTGAGGAGGAAAAGAAGCAACAGGCACTGGCAAGGAAAGACATGGAGATCAGTGAAAACAAAGCCAAAACTACCTTCCTCTTCACCATATTTATATTAACCCTTGCGCTGGTGGCTCTTTTCTATTCCATGTACAAAAGCAAAAACAGGTTAAATGCCAAGCTTCAGGACAGTAACGACGAGATTTTATCGCAAAAAATTGAAATTGAAAACCAAAAGGAAAGCCTTGTCAAAAACAACCTGGAACTCGAAAAGGCGCAGCAGGTAATTAAAGAGCAAAACGATGTGCTTAATGAAATCAATGCGCAATTAGAAAGTATTGTAAAGTCCAGAACTAAAGAACTAAAGACCACCAACAGCGAACTGGAAATTGCACTGAAGGAACTTGATTCTTTTATCTACAAGACCAGTCATGACATCCGCGGGCCACTTGCCAGACTTATGGGGCTTTGCAATGTCGCTTTAATGGATGTCGAAGATGAAAAGTCTTTGAACTATTTTGAGATGCTTAATGGCACTGCTAACTATCTCAATAGTATGCTGGCCCGGCTCTCTACCGTAAGTGATATTAAAAACATGGAGCTAAAGCTAGAACCTATTGATTTTATTGAGCTTACGGATTCTGTTCTGGCAGAAAACAGCCTTTATGATGGTTTTAGTAAAATCAAATTTAATGTATCCGTAAGCAAGAACATTAAGTTTTTCTCTGATCAAACGCTTTTGAAATTGGTGATGCACAATCTGATCGAGAATGCGATCAAGTTCCATAGAAAAACTGAGAAGAGTGAATCTTTTGTAGATATCAACGTCTACAAAAAGAACAACAAGTTATATATTAATGTTGCCGACAACGGCATCGGTATCAATAAGGCTGAATTTCCACAGATTTTCGAGATGTTTGCCCGAGGTAGCGGCAAACACCAAACAGCCGGTTTAGGGCTATATATGGTCAAACTGAGTGTAGAAAAGCTGAAAGGAAAAATCGCCTTATTGGAAAATAACCCCGACCTCACAGAATTTGAAATCGAAATACCTTTCCAAATTCCAGTTATCCAAAGCAAGATGACCCTTCAGTCTGCATAGCGCTTGCCAAATCCACTGCATTACATTCTTAATTGGGCTGTTTTAAAAATTAATTTTGATAACTTTGTTCAAAATTATGTCTGATGAGCTCGAAAAATTTCCAGAGATATACGATAACTGCTGCCCTGCCCTATGCCAACGGACCTGTCCATATAGGCCACCTGGCCGGAGTTTACATCCCTGCTGATATCTATGCACGGTATCTAAGGGCAAATGACCGAGCAGTAGCTTTTGTATGCGGATCTGACGAACATGGCGTACCGATTACTTTGAGGGCGAAAAAAGAAGGTGCCACACCGCAACAAATTGTAGACAAGTACCATGGCCTTATTAAGGAAAGCTTTTATCAGCTAGGTATAAGTTTTGATATTTATAGCCGAACGTCGTCACCTGTTCACCATCAAACAGCATCTGATTTTTTCACCACGCTCTACCAAAAAGGGGTTTTTGAAGAGAAGACCTCGGAGCAATATTATGATCAGAAAAATGAGCAATTCCTGGCCGACCGATATATCATGGGTACCTGCCCGGTTTGCGGCAATAAAGATGCCTATGGCGATCAGTGTGAAAGTTGTGGATCCACGCTAAGCCCTAACGATCTGAAAGACCCACGTTCGATGATCAGTGGAGAAAAGCCAGTACTTAAGGAAACCCGACACTGGTATTTGCCGCTCGACAAATATGAAAAGTGGCTGCGGGAGTGGATTTTGGAAGGACATCAGGAATGGAAGAGTAATGTATATGGCCAGTGTAAATCCTGGATTGAGCAAGGTTTGCAGCCCCGTGCTGTCACCAGAGACCTGGAATGGGGTGTGCCGGTACCCCTACAAGATGCAGCAGGTAAAGTATTGTATGTCTGGTTTGATGCACCTATAGGCTATATTTCCGCTACCAAGGATTGGGCTGCACAAAACCAGAAAGACTGGGTTCCTTACTGGCAGGATAAAGAAACGAAACTCGTCCACTTTATTGGCAAGGATAATATTGTCTTCCACTGTATCATCTTTCCTACGATGCTAAAGGCACATGGTGGGTTTATCCTGCCAGAAAATGTACCTGCCAACGAGTTTTTAAACCTGGAGGGCAATAAGATTTCAACCTCCCGAAACTGGGCGGTATGGCTGCATGAATATTTGCAGGACCTGCCTGGAAAAGAAGATGTACTGCGTTTTGCATTGTGTGCCAACGCCCCTGAAACCAAAGACTACGATTTTACCTGGAAAGATTACCAGGCAAGAAATAATAATGAATTATTGGCCATTTTTGGCAACTTCATCAATAGAGTGCTGGTGCTTACGGCCAAATACTACCAGGGAAAAGTGCCTGCACGTAAAACGCTTTATTCTATTGACGAGGAAGTAATTGCAAAGCTGGAAGAATTTCCCTTGCGTATAGGAAAAGCTATAGAGATCTTTAAATTTCGCGATGCACTGTCGGAATTAATGGATTTAGCCAGGCTAGGTAACAAATATTTGGCCGATACTGAACCATGGAAGCTGATTAAGACCGACGCAGAGCGGGTAGCAACGATTATGAATATCAGCTTGCAGATTGCTGCAACATTAGCCATTGTTTCAGAACCATTTTTGCCCTTTACTTCCGCTAAGTTATTATTGATGCTTCAGTTAGATCTGCTGAAATGGGAAAATGCTGGTAAAATTAGTATACTACAACCGGGGCACCAGCTGGGAGAAAGCTCCCTTTTATTTGAAAAAATTGAAGATGAACTAATAGAAAAACAAGTACAGAAGCTTATGGATACAAAGGCAGCCAACGCATTGGAGAATAAAGTAGTAACACCAGCAAAGCAAACCGTTCAATTTGATGACTTTACAAAAAATGATATCCGCATTGCTACCATACTAGCTGCAGAGCGCGTTCCAAGGTCAAAAAAGCTTTTGAAATTAAAAGTAGATACCGGCTTCGACCAACGCACTGTCGTAAGTGGCATAGCTGAGCATTTCGAACCGGAGACTGTTGTAGGAAGGCAAGTAAGCATCCTTGTTAACCTGGCACCCAGACAAATTATGGGGATAGAGTCTCAGGGAATGATTTTAATGGCTGAAGATAAAGATGGAAGTCTTCATTTCATTCATCCTCCCTCGACCATATCGAACGGGTCTGCTGTGAGTTAATATATACATGATAATAAGTAGTATAGGTTGATGTTGCGCATGAGTTAAGGAACAAACGCTTGTTGCAAATAAAAGTAATTGAATTTTGTTAGAACTTTTTAGGCAGTCAATTTGTACTTTTAAAAAAAATAAACATACATTTGTATTCCCAAATAAAAAGGCCCTTTAATGTCCGATGGTGTAATTGGCAACACGTCTGATTTTGGTTCAGAAGAGTCCAGGTTCGAGACCTGGTCGGACAACAAAAAAATAATCCTGGTAAATGCCGGGATTACTTTTTTAAAATAGAAAACACCTCATGACCGCAGTTAAACTCTTTTCAGGAAGAAATTCAGAGTACCTTGCAAAAAAAATTTCCACACACTACGGAAAAGATTTAGGGGCCTTCACCAGCCAGCAATTTAGTGACGGAGAGATTTCAGTAAGTTTTGATGAATCAATTAGAGGGTCCGATGTATTTTTAATACAATCTACATTTCCACCATCAGATAATTTGATGGAGCTTTTGTTGATGGTAGATGCAGCCAGGCGCGCATCAGCCCATTATGTTACTGTAATTGTACCTTATTTCGGATATGCAAGGCAGGATAGGAAAGATAGGCCGAGAGTTGCTATTGCAGCAAAACTTGTTGCAAATTTGTTTTCTGCCGCTGGTGCTGATCGTCTGATGACTTGCGACCTTCATGCAGGCCAGATCCAGGGGTTTTTCGATTTTCCCGTAGACCATTTATATGGTTCGGCGATCTTCATCCCCTACATCAAGTCGCTAGGAGTACAGGAAAATCTAGTATTTGCTGCTCCCGACGTAGGTGGTGTAGGTAGAGCAAGATCGTACGCCAAGTTTTTTCATGCCGATATTGTCGTTTGTGACAAACACAGGAAGAGGGCGAATGAAATAGCATCGATGCAGGTCATTGGCGACGTAGAAGATAAGAATGTTATTCTTGTTGACGATTTGATCGACACAGGAGGAACGTTATGCAAGGCAGCAGAGATTATCATGAAAAAAGGTGCAAGGTCGGTTCGTGCAATATGTACGCACCCTGTGCTTTCCGGAAAGGCATATGAAAATATCGAAAATAGTGTCATCCTGGAGCTCGCAGTTACAGATACCATTCCTCTAAGAAGAGAGTCTCCGAAGATTAAAGTTCTGTCTGTTGCTGAGCTATTTGCTGAAGCTGTAAAAAGAATTCATGATAAAGAATCTATTAGTTCTTTATTTATATAATATCAGAACCCCAAAACAACTAAAACAAGGAGTAAATGTAGGGGTTCCATTTGCTTTTTGAAAAATTATAATACAATGAAAACAATAGAGATTATAGGGTATAACAGAGCAAATCTCGGTAAGAAAGAAGCCAAAAGGCTTCGTGCTGAAAGTCACGTGCCATGTGTAATGTATGGCGGAAAAGATCAGATCCACTTTTTCTCACCGATGATACTTTTTAAAAGTTTGGTGTATTCGCCAGATGCAGCCATGGTGTTGCTAAACATTGAAGGAGATGAGTACAGGTGTATCCTAAAGGATATACAGTTCCACCCGGTAAATGAAATCATATTACATGCTGACTTTCTTCAGGTTTTCGACGATAAAGAAATGAAGATGGAGATTCCAGTAAAAATGGAAGGAAGTGCTCCTGGTGTGCTAAAGGGTGGTAAATTATACATCAAGAAAAGAACATTATCTGTAAAAGCTTTGCCAGACAAAATGCCGGACACCATTTCAGTAGATGTCTCTAAGCTTAAGCTTGGCAAATCTTTGAAGGTAGCTGAAATAAAAACAAAGGGCTTTGATATTTTGACCAGCCCATTGGTTACTATTGCTTCTGTCGAAACGCCAAGAGCATTACGTGGTGTTGGAGCTGAAGACGAAGAGTTGGCTGAAACTGAAGCTGAAGGTAGCGAAGAAGGAGAAACCGAAGCTACTGCAGAATAACATTCTCAAGGTTTTAGAAAAGAAAGATCCTGCTCATGGCAGGATTTTTTTTTCATTGTATAGTTTTGCCAAGGTATATCATTTACCTTTCAATACAACTGTTATTCCGTTATAAACTGAATCTCGACCAAGCATGAAATATCTAATAGTAGGATTAGGAAATATTGGCCCTGCCTATGAGCTTACCCGCCATAATATTGGCTTCCTGGTACTGGATAGACTTGCAGAACAGCAAAAGATTACCTTCAATAGCAGCGGGTTGGCTTTTCAGGCCGATTTTAAATTTAAAAGCCGACAGATTTACCTCATTAAACCGACTACTTTCATGAATCTAAGCGGTAAAGCCGTTAACTATTGGATGAAAGACCTTAAGATCGCGAAAGAAAATGTTCTGGTGATCACAGACGACATCGCCTTACCCTACGAAAAGATGCGCATGCGAGCAAAGGGTTCTGCAGCCGGACACAACGGATTGAAAAGCGTAGAAGAACATCTGGGTGGCAATGACTATGCGAGGTTAAAATTTGGTATAAGTGATAATTTTCACAAGGGGCAACAGGTAGACTATGTCTTAAGTAATTTCACGCCAAATGAACTTGCCGTTTTGCCAACTTTAATGGATAAAGCCGGCGAAATGATTTTATCATTTTGTACGGTCGGAATAGAAAGAACGATGAATCTCTTTAACGATTGAGGAGTAAACACCTGGTATTGACTTTTACATCGTTAGTATTTGACCTTCAAATCCCCATATTTTAACTTCACCATATATCATGTACACTTTTGAACACTATTGTTCATATCCGTACAGTTACTATATGTTCAATCGACTTAACTAGTTAGAATACAGTTATTTAAGCTCTGGCATTGATATTGGTAAAGATTATCTGTAATATTAAATTTCAAAAAATACGCCCCAACCAGCCATGGATTATATAAAACTTGTAACTGCTTTTTTTACAGCTGTTTTTATCAACAGTTCGGTTCTCAACGAAGTTGTTCTTCCCGACTTTAACTTATATCCAAAACACACGAGCGTCGACGAGAATGATCCTTTTCTTATCAAGAAATTTAAGCTGTCAGGAGCTGGTAATTTGATCGTTAAAACCTCAGGCGGAGCAATCACTGTGGTAGGACAGCAAGGAAATGATGTAAAGGTAGAAATGTATGTAAAAAAGGGTAAGGGTGGCTTTTTTTCCATTGGTTCATCAATTGAGAAAGCTTTAGAAGATTATACCATTACGATTGAACAGGATGGTAATACCATTCGTGCTATTGCAGAAGCCCATAACGATGGTGGCTGGTTTACTGAAAAGCCTAGTATCTCGTTTAAGGTATATATCCCGCATCACGTCTCATCAGATTTAAAAACCAGCGGTGGAAGTATCCAGGTAAGTGATCTGGATGGGGAACAGAAGATACGTACCAGCGGTGGCTCCATCAAATGCAGTGCGATCCGGGGCAACACGGAAGCAAAAACTTCCGGAGGCTCTATCCGCATCGAAAGCTACGAAGGAAAACTTGATGCCACGACAAGTGGTGGCTCCATTCAGGTGAAGAAGGGATCAGGAAAGCTTAGGGTGCACACCTCTGGTGGCAGCATTTCCTTAGATGAAGTAGCTGGAGCAATAGATGCATCAACCAGCGGAGGAAGTATTAAGGCGAACATCGTAGAGCTGGAGGAATACCTGATTTTATCAACCAGTGGTGGGAGCATTCATGCGAATATTCCTTCACGAAAAGGCCTGGATCTTGACCTTAAAGGAAGTAGCGTGATCACCCAACTACAAAATTTCGAAGGGCGCAAGGAAAAAGACCATATCATAGGCACCATGCACGGCGGTGGTACTGTTGTGAAAATGAAAACATCTGGGGGTAACGTGAACCTCGCCTTTGCCAAATAGCCAAAACTACTCACTTATGACGTTGATACGCTTAGAAAATATTGATAAATTTTACGATTCCCGGTTTCAAAGAACCTTTATCTTAAAAAGAATTGATCTTGAAATTCGAGAAGGAGAATTCGTTACCATTATGGGCCCCAGCGGTGCGGGAAAATCGACCCTGGTGAATATCATCGGCATGCTGGATGAACCATCTCAAGGTGCATATTATTTTATGGACCAGCCTGTTCACGAATTAAAGGAACGAAAAAGAAGTGAGCTTCATAAAAATAACATCGGTTTTATTTTCCAGGCGTACCACCTGATTGACGAACTAACGGTATACGAAAACATCGAGACGCCACTGCTTTACAAGGGTGTCAAGGGAGGTGAAAGAAAAGCACTGGTTGCGGAGATGCTCGACAGGTTCAATATGGTCGCTAAAAAAGACCTGTTTCCACATCAATTATCGGGGGGGCAACAGCAAATGGTAGGCATAGCCCGAGCGCTTATCAGCGGTCCGAAGTTATTGCTGGCAGATGAGCCTACGGGCAATCTACATTCGGGACAGGGCGTTCAGGTCATGGAGCTGTTCAGGAAACTTAACCAGGAAGAAGGCATCACAATTATACAGGTCACCCATTCCCTTGACAATGCAGCCTATGGCACCAGAACGATTCAGTTGTTGGATGGATACGTACATGAAGACACATCTGTTGTCGCCAAGGCTGACTCGCTATAATAAAGTAAAAACCACACCAATTAAAATGGCGCCAGAAGGCGCCATTTTTTACTTTTATCGTAATAAGGCTTCTTTAAGGGATAGATGAATGATTTTTCCACATAACCCCAGGGCAACCCGGCAATTTAAACAAATTCACTTTCAAGCTTCTGGTAAATCCGTTTGAATATCTGATAATTGGCCATTAGAGCCAGATGTGTCTCATAATCAGGAACGAACTCTTCTCCCATTTCTACGAAGTCAGAAACATCATCGAAATCGTCGATGATGTGCAACGCCTTCATTCCCAACAGGCAGGCACCTACAGCAGACCCTTCAGAGGTTTGCGTCAAGCGGACTCTCTTATTGAAGATATCGGAAAGCATCTGAACCCAAAAGGGCGATTTGGAAAATCCGCCATTGGCATATATGACGTCGATATGCCCAGTCACATCCTCCATGGCCTCTCCAATACTGTAGATACCAAAGATGACACCTTCCATCACTGCCCTGATAAAGTGAGGCCGCTCGTGCTTCATATGGATACCAAAAAATACACCGCGCGCTGAAGCATTCCAATGTGGCGCCCTTTCACCCAATAAATAAGGCAAAAATATCAATCCATCGCTCCCTGTTGGCACTTTAAATACCTCCTCAGCAATGAAGGCGTAAGGATCATGGTTTTGCGCTTTTACTTTTTCTATTTCCAGATTTAAAAAATTATCCATAAACCACTGCAAAATGATAGCACCATTGTTCATAGCACCACCAGAAATATACTTTTCCTCCGTAAGAATATAGTTAAAAATCCGCTGCTTCTGGTCCTCTTTGGGTTCATCGGTAACCACCCGAATAGCGCCGCTAGTACCAATGGTTACCGTAGCTTCCCCTTTTCTTATCGCGCCAGATCCTACATTGGAAAGGCAACCATCGCTAGCTCCTACGATAAAAGGCGTTTCTTTTGCTATATTCAACACCTTTAAAAATTCCTTTCTCACGCCCCTGACAATATGGGTAGTAGGCACGGGCTCAGATAACTGTTCGCTTTTAATACCAGCTAAAGCAAGCGCATCCTGGTGCCATTGAAATAGATAAATATCGAAAAGTCCCGTAGCCGAAGCAATGGAATAATCGACAATGTATTGCCCGAAAAGCCGGTAAATAATATATTCCTTAATAGATATATATTTAAAAGCCCTCCTATAAACATCAGGCATATGTTCTCTTATCCATATTATTTTTGTCAAGGGAGACATCGGGTGAATCGGTGTGCCCGTCTGATGATAGATATTAGTCCCCAGGTCTGTATCTTTGATTTTAGCAGCAACTTGTGTACTGCGTGTATCGGCCCAGATGATGGAATTGGTGAGAGGCATATGCCACTGATCCATTACGATAAGGCTATGCATGGCGCTACTACAACTAATTCCGCGTAGTACATTAGCTTTGCCAGCTAACGTATCAGTGACAAACCTGATGCTTTGAAGTACAGCATTGAAAATTTCATCAGGATCTTGCTCGCTGTGGGTCGGTAAAGGTTGTAAGATCGGATAGCCAATTTGATTTTCAACCAATAGATTGCCTTCAAGATTCAGCGCTATTGCCTTGGTGCTGGTAGTGCCAATGTCTAATCCAATAATGTAGTCCATATAAGATAATTCGCCGTATGTGCCTTAGATACTAAAACTAAGGATTAAAAAATGAATAAAAAACCCAAACGCCCACGATAAATACAAACCACCTGCGCAGGATCGATTCCTGGTAAATTTACCTGTATTGGATTTTTTTATTTCCATTTTATCTTTAGTATAGCATAATTAAATCAAATCGAAATTTTAGGTAATATGAGTCAGTACAACACATGGTTTCATCCTTACGAAATAGATAAAAAATATAGCAAAAAAGTCGCCTACTTTAGCATGGAATTTGGCATCGACCAGGCGCTGAAGACCTATTCTGGCGGGCTGGGCTTTCTGGCGGGTTCCCATATGCGGAGCGCCTACGATCTTCGTCAAAACATGATAGGAATTGGCATCCTATGGAAATACGGATATTATGACCAGGAAAGAAATGATGACCAGTCGTTGCGGGTCATGTTCCAGAAGAAATATTATACCTATTTAGAGGACACAGGCATAAATGTAAAGGTTAATATCAACAGCCATCCGGTGATAGTAAAGGCCCTCGTGCTAAAACCGGAGGTTTTTGGCACCGTACCCATGTATTTCCTTACCACCAATATTTCTGAAAATGACTACCTCGCCCGTACCATCACCCACAGGCTATACGATGCAGATACAGCTGCCCGTATTGCACAAAGCATTGTTTTAGGAATTGGAGGCGCAAAAGTAGTGGATGCTCTGGGAGGAGCCGATATCTACCATATGAATGAAGGGCATGCCCTACCCCTTGCATTTCATTTGCAGGAAAAATATAAAGACGTCAATGAAATCAAAAAGCGACTTGTATTTACAACCCATACACCAGAGAAGGCTGGGAATGAAGAACACGACATCCACCTTTTGAATAAGATGAGCTTCTTCAACGCTACATCGCTGGAAGATGCACGTAATATAACCGGTATGGATGGTGAAATGTTCAACCATACCCTTGCTGCTTTGCGGCTGGCAAAAGTAGCCAATGGTGTTTCCCAGCTACATGGTGAAGTAGCCAGATTGATGTGGTATGGCAATAATGGCATTTGTGAAATCAAGGCCATTACCAATGCACAAAATGAGCCTTTCTGGCGAGATAAAAGCTTAAAAAAGGCCCTTGAGACCCACGATGACCTGGCCTTGGTCAGCAGAAAAAAAGCTTTAAAAAAGGCGCTTTTCGATATAGTAGCCAATCAAACCGGCAAAATATTTAACCCGGACGTTTTAACGGTGGTCTGGGCGAGGCGCTTTGCTTCCTATAAACGTGCTGATCTAATGCTCAAGGACATTTATCGTTTTTTTGAACTTATCAATGATACAAAACAGCCCGTTCAATTTATATGGGCAGGCAAACCCTACCCTTTTGATCATGGTGCAATTCAGGTTTTTAATAATTTAGTACACCATTCATATAAGAAAGACAATTTTGCTGTATTGACAGGCTATGAAATCGAGCTATCAAGGATGCTTAAGCAGGGTGCGGATATTTGGTTAAACACCCCAAGAAGACCACGGGAAGCATCAGGTACAAGTGGCATGACAGCAGCCATGAACGGCGCTATTAATTTTTCGGTACAGGATGGTTGGCTTCCAGAATTCGCCAAACATGGCGAAAACAGCTTTATACTTCCAATTGTAGACACTGATCTTCCTATAGAAGTCCAGGATGAGACTGATTACATCAACATGATGCGCATTCTTGAAAAAGAAATTATCCCAACCTACTACCAGGATCACAAAAAATGGACAAATATCATGAAGCAGAGTATGGAAGATGTACTTCCGATGTTTGGCGCAGATCGTATGGCCATGGAATATTATGATATTATGTATCGATAGCATGCATTTAGAACGGGAAAAAATAAGGGATTAGCAATGAGGCTAATATCCATAAGATGATATTCAAGGGGGTGCCAACCCGCAGGTAGTCTTTAAACCGGTAGTTACCGGGACTGTAGATCATGGTATTGGTTTGGTAACCCATTGGAGTCATAAAAGCCAGAGATGCGGCAAACGTTACGGCCATTAGAAATGGCCGTGAGCTTACGCCTAAACTGTTTGCCGTAGCAAGGGCAATCGGTACTAACAAAACCGCTGTAGCGTTATTAGACATGAAGTTGGTAAGCATAAAACATATAAAAAAGATAACGGCTAACACAGCATGTGGGCCCATTAACCCGAAGGAATTAATTAAAAGGTCCGATAGCAGATCGGCTGCTCCTGTTTTTTGAAGCGCTACACCCATCGAAAGTACACCTGCCAGTAAAAAGATAACCTTCCATTCGATTGCTTTGTAGGCTTCTTCAGCAGATATAAGATTCAATAAAATCATTAGGGTTACGCCTACCGAAGCGCTTAAAATTATCGGAGCAATATTTAATGCTGCTGCCAACACGATGCCTGTAACGATAAGGATCACAGCTGCGATTTTTCTATAACTAAACCTTGGCCGTTCCGTTTCTGAAATGATGAGCAAGTCATCGTTTTCCCGCAGCTTTTCCAGCTGCCACTGTTCCGCATCAATTAATAATACATCGCCCGCAGCAAGATTCGTTCGCGTTAGCTTTTGATTCACTATCTCGTCCCGGTGCCGGATTGCCAAAACCGATGCTCCTTCATAATGATTTCGGAAATTTAACTCTTTCAGCGATTTTCCTCTCAACCTTGAATTGGGGGTCACAATAGCCTCGTATAACTTTGTGTTTTTAGTTTTAATATCCTCATCAAGCAACTTAACATCCGGTTTTAATTCTATTCCTTTTTCATCCTTTAGCTTCTTTAACTTTTCCACCTCACACCTTACTTTCAAAACATCATTAGCTTGCAGAATAGTCGTTGGGTAAGCCCTGATCCGCTGATTACCATCCCTGGTGATCTGAATTATTTCTATATCCAGATCCTTGGTTAAGGGTGAATCCGAAATGGCAACGCCAACTGATTTTGAGGTCGGAAGCAAGACTATCTCAGTAAGGTAGTTACCCATATCATAAGTTTCTGTAAGGTTGGCTGCTATCTTCCTGTCGGGAAGTAAAAAATAGCCAACAAATAACATATATGATATACCTGCCACCAGCAATATAACACCAACAGGTGTCATTTCGAACATCCTGAATGGCTCCTCACCAAGCTCCTGAGCGATACCACTGACAAGGATATTGGTAGATGTTCCAATCAAAGTACAGATTCCACCTAGTAATGCGCCAAAGGATAAGGGCATTAATAGTTTTGAGGGGCTGATATTGCTATCTCTGCCTACCTGAATCACAATCGGCATCATCAAAGCTACTACAGCGGTATCGTTGATGAAGGCAGACAAGATCCCTGAAAATAGCATGATAGAAAGTAGGCATAAGAAATAGCTTTTTCTCCCTACCCTTGTTAGAAGCGATCCCACATTATTTAAAGCCCCCGATTTGAAGATGGAGGCACTAATGACGAACATGGCGCCCACTGTAATCGTCGCAGGATTACTAAAACCTGCAAATCCCTCATTGGGCGTAAGTATCCCTGTAACCATCAGTAAAATCATGATGAGAATAGACACCGTATCTATAGAAAACATCTCGCTCACAAACATGTAGATAGCGAAACCAATAATCACTAATACAATGGCTATATCTACAGTCATTTCAAAAAATATTGATCATAAAAAAAATGAAAATAAGCAATTTACCTGATAAACCATATAGGCTGGATATTTAATTCGGCTTGGTGATAGGCTTGTTCAACACCTTCCTTATCTCTTTCGGATTTCAAAATATGCTTGATGGCTATTTGTGCCTGGAAGTCCTGTTCAAAAGGGAAATCATGGATGGAAACATGTTGCTTGCTCTTCCATTCTGCTTTGATGAATTCATGGTTTACGCTAAATATTTCAGAGTTTTTAAATCCCTTTCGATACCACTTATGTTCCTCTTCTTTTGAAACCCCAGGTTCGTTCAGGCAAACATAAAGTGAAAGGTCATCGCATAATTGTAGCAGGCGAAAATGGTAAGATATTGTTTTCTCTGAAATATGTGGAACGGTGGCCATTATTCTGCTTTGCCGTTCCCGCTCGTTGTTTAAAAATTGTGTTATCTCCTTATCCTGGCTATGGGCATAAAAAGAGGTGTAATGTAGGCTGCATAATAAAGCAGCATAGGGATTCATGATTTCTGTCTCGTCCAGGCCAGCGGAATAGAAGGTAAGCTTAGGTATCTTAGGATAATCCATGAAGGAGATAGGTTCTAGCCTGCGATCGTTCCAAAGAGGCGTGTCGTCAAGGCCTATCCAACTTCTGTCATGTTCCTGAACAGCTAACACTACATCATCAAAGAAAACTTCTTCTATAAAAAATTCCTTTTTAAAGTGTGCAGCAATTTGACCAGATAAGCTGGCGTGATCATGCTGTGCAACCATTATAAAACTATTCTCGCTTTCTCTAATTATCATATGCCTATAGTTTAACCTGAATAACCGAAACAAGCTGTTTTAGTTAAAATAATCATCAAATTAAATATTGGTGGATATTTTTTAGATATGGATAAGAAGTGATAGAACAACGCGGATTAAAAATCTGCCTTTATCCCAAAAGATAGATTAATAATTTTAAGAGGGCTTAGATATTCAGGATTTTGAATATAACTTATTAATTCAAGATCATTTGTTCCTACCTCATAATAAAGACCTACCCCCTTTACTTTTTTGTTTTTTAACTGATATCTCACCCTACCGCCAACAAAAATCCCTATTCTTAGCGAAGTAGGAAAACCGTAATAGCTGTCAGGATATCTGTCGGGTTCTATTATCCAAAACTGGGAGCCAAAGGTATAATTGATAAAGGCGCCTGTACTAAACGGGTAAAACGTATATCGCTTGGGTTTGCCCAAAGTCCAGGGCGAATAGGTCGATTTGAGGGCAAGAGAAAAAATTTCATCGCCCCCTATTTTTTCCGGTACATAGCCGAAGTATAAATCAGTATCTACTTTTTTCTTTAAATGGGTATATCCAGCGCCGATGGCCAGAAAACCGATACCTCCCGCAAACTGTACTTTCATATGATGCGGTAAAAATGAACGTGCCTTTTTTTCAGCCGTGTCATTGACTAAACTGGTGGAATCCTGCCCATTCAAATACATCGGAAAGAAAAAGCATATGATGATTAGCTTAATTTTCATACTAAAATTCTATTCTTTCGATGCGTTTTCCCCCTTCCCATAGAGTAATCAAGGCAAAACCTCGCTTTTTTTGCGCCGTTGTGATAAAATATGTGATGCCGTCATTATAAGGCTCCGATTCAGAAAAGGAATGTAAATGACCATGTAAAGACAAATCAACTTTGCCCGAGTTTCTCAGCAGCCCGGAGAAGGCAAGTTCTTTTTCTGTGTCAAAATCATTGTCAAAAGGAGGAATATGTGCGACAATTACTGCCCGATCGAAATCATCGCCGCTCAACTGCGCTTCCAGCCAGTTCAGGTCAGGAACTGTGCCATCAAAATCATACTCCCTGGAGTTGGTATTGACAAAAATAAATTTAATACCTCCATATATCATGGAATAATTGAAATCACCAAACATCTCTCGGTATACCTTGGGGCCATTGGTTATTAAATCGTGATTTCCAACGACGGTAAGGTAAGGAACCTCCAGTTTTCTCATGATATGATGCACCCATTTAAACTCCTGAGCAAGTCCAAAATCAGAAATATCTCCTGCATGCAGCACAAAATCAATATTTTCCAGGGTATTGGCCTTCTTCACAAAATCGTCCACATCATCATAAAACCTTTGCGTATCTCCCATCAGAATTATTCGAACGGTGTCGTCCGGTGTCTGTAAGTATATTTTCTGCAGATTTTTTTCAGTCAGGTTTTTTTCGTCATCAGCCAAAACGATTTGATACGGGCTATATTCAAAAAGGTCGCACCCTACCACTAAAAGGAAAGCAAAAACCAATAAGATCTTTACATTGAACCCCGAGCAAAACTTATAGATGGCATTCTTATAAGGCATGTTCATAAATAAATCGCACAATTCCTTTAGCTTTGAAGCCAATGCTACAAAATTATCATATATTTTTGTGTCTTCCCAATTCTACGCAATAGGCCTTCAACAGTTCTAAATATTTAATATGTTCTTTATCCTTTCCAAAATTCTTACAGCATTGGTAATGCCACTTAGCCTTATCATTTTTTGCTTTATTTTCGCTTATGTGCTGAAAAATAAACGGACGAAAAAATTATTTTTCTTTTTTGGCTTTTTTTTGCTTGTCGTTTTCTCCAATGATTTTTTGATCAACGAAATTATGTTAAAGTGGGAGATTTCGGCTGTTCCGCTACAAGAAATAAAAGCGCCCTATGATGTTGCCATTGTCCTTTCAGGTGTAACAGACAGCGAAAAAGCACCTCGCGATCGGGTTTACCTCAACAAGGGTGCGGACAGAATCATGCACACGGTACACCTTTATAGGTTGGGAAAAATCAAAAGAATATTAATCAGCGGTGGATCGGGAAGATTACTGGTGCAGGATTACAAAGAATCAGAGGCGATAAAAAATGTATTACTGCTTTCCGGAGTAGCAGCGGAACACATCTTCATTGATGATGCATCGCGAAATACCCACGAAAACGCAGTTTACAGTGCTGAAATTTTAAATGAAAAATTTTCCGGTAAAACGTATCTCCTGGTAACCTCTGCCTTTCATATGCGGCGGGCACAGGCTTGTTTTCAAAAAGTCGGCGTAAAAGCGGACAGCTTTCCTACAGATTTTTATACATTTGAAAGAAAATTCACACCAGATGTGTTCGTCGTACCCTCCGATATGGCAGTCGTCAAATGGGGTATCATGATCAAAGAATGGCTAGGTATGGTGGCTTACAAAATAGCGGGCTATATTTAAATACCCGTGGCAAAATTTATACTGTGGCTGCATAAACGTTCTAAAAACCCAATTTTACAGCTACAGTCTTCAATTCCACCTACCGCACCACATGTACCCACCCTTTGATTACCTGCTGGGCCTGTGCAGGGTCAAGCATATCATAGGTCACATCAGCTACATAATAATAAACGCCGCTGGCCAGCTCCTCACCAGAATTACTTCTTCCGTCCCAGTTGATAAATATCGTATTTTCGCCATTGTCTGAGCTATAGCTATACACTTCCTTGCCCCATCGGTTATACACCCTGAATTGCACAGAGAGCACAAACTGTGGGCAGTCAAAGGGCCTGAACACGTCATTCTTCCCATCCAGATTGCCCGGGGTGATGATATTGGGCAGCCTGTACGACGGGCAGTTCTCCCGGCATATCGTCTCGCTAAATTCACTCTCATTGCCCGATCTATCTACAGAGGTGATCTTGTAACATCCTGCAAAAGATGACAGATTGCCATGCACAAACATCTGCTGGGACAGGTTGGGTGGCGATACCACCTCAAAGCTGCCTTCCACACCACTACGTGAGTAATACACCCGGTAAAAACGAATGTCATCGTCACAGCCTTCGCCTACCTCTTCTTCCCATAGCAGGGTATTGGCATACGTACTGATATTACACGCTGAACCTGTCCGGCCTTCAAAAAAAGCGGCACAATCTTCCAGGTCACCCAGGTCGAAGCCAAGGCCCGGTGGTGTGCAAGGGGGCACCGTATCGTTGGGCTGGGCACATACCCGTTGCGACTTGTTCAGCAAGGGCTCGGCCAGCAAAGGATTGTTATAACTCCCTGATGTCTCCACGATATAACAATACAGTTGGGTGTCCAGCAAGGAAACACCATTGTGTTGCCCTTCGTCACGGTAGGTAAATCCATTGGTGGTTACATTCACACTATCTATCAGCGTCATGGCACCGCCCTGTCCGTCGTCGCGGTAGATGCGGTGGTAGGGGTAACGCTGGTCGCTATTGCTCCACGGAACAGCCGCCTCCCAACTGAGCTCTATTGCCCCAAGCAGCGAGGCTGCTTCCAGCCGTACGCTCGACGCCGGAGGTGAGTCGCCTGCTTCCTGGGCATTACCATCAAATAGCCGTACCACATAATAGTAGGCTGTACCGGCTGTATTCAAACCCGTATCTCTAAATGCTGTGTCCGTGGTTGTCGTGACGCTGGTGAGTTCGCCACCACCAAACCCTGTGCCTCGCAACAACTCATAGGTATAAGGCGGTGGGTACTGCGCCGGATCTATCTCCAGCGGTGGACTCCATCCGCCGCCAGAAAAGCCTGTGCCTCGCAACAACTCATAGGTATAAGGCGGTGGGTACTGCGCCGGATCTATCTCCAGCGGTGGACTCCATCGTACATCTATCTCTCCTGCATTTTCGCTCGTTTCTTCTATACTCACACGGGTAAGTACCGGCACATCAATGGCCAGCCGTACGCAGGCTTCTTCTGATGCATAGCTTTCTCCACCACCCGGAAATGGCCATACTGCCACCAAACGGTAACAATAAGTGGCACCGGCAGCAAAGCCTTCCCCGCCATTGGTATCGGTAAATGAGGCGTCGGTAACATTGATCTCACCAACCAACTCATAACCTGCACCCTCGGGAATACCCGTCTGGCAGTTGTCTGGTATAAATGAGAAGCTACCTGTCTTCCGCCATACCTGCATCCGGTCGGCCTGTGCACGGTAGATGTAGGGGTTCCAGTTCAACTGGATATTCCTGCCAGGTAAAACTTCGGCACTTAAATTCTCCGGTGCCGGGCCAACCACCGTAATACGCCAGGTCTGGATATCGCTTAGCGCAGGGCCAAGCGGAGGCTTGTCGGTGGCCTTGAACTGCACTTCGTAAGGCCGCTCACGCACATGTCTACCATTGGTAGGCCAACGGAAAGCAAGCGCTGCAATAACGGGCTGAAATATCGGAGGGTTAGGCGTAAAGCTGGCAGGGGAGTTTATCTCATAAACCCCACCAAAAGATTCTATCCGAACATCATCCCCATCAGGGTCGTCGGCACGGATGATCTCCTCCAATATACTCCCTGCTACAATACAAGTGTCTTTAGGCATCAGAAGCTCCGGTGGCTTGTTGTCGCTTTCCTGCACAATCACCTGCATATCGCGGGTCACATATCCTATGCGACGAAATTCTCCATTTAGTTTGCGCCATTCTTCTACAATAAAGGCCATATTGTATTCACCGGCTACACCCGGTGCGTCCCAAACAAGATCTCCGGTAATAGAATCTAAGGTGAAAGTTGGCGGCCCCGTTCCTGCCTGATTGGAGGTGTTGTAATCCATCCCCTGGTACAACGCAGGATGATTAGGAAACTTATAGCTGTTTACGGGCGTATCGCGGTCCTGCTTACAAACCACAAGCTTGTAAGATAAGCTATCGCCATCAGGGTCATAAGCGCCTGGATTATGAATAAAGACTACACCTGTAGCAGCACGGTCGATTGGAGGAACCAGCAGCAAAGGTGACCGATTGAACCTCACGAAAGGATCTATGATTATTTCGGTTTCTATATAAAATGGTGTGTTTACAGATCCCGCCATATTTAACACCCCTTCATTTCTGTTAAACTCTCTGAAAGTAATCAAATATCTGCCCGGTGATGGAAACGTATGCTCTATGACAAATTCATTCAGAGCAATCTGATCTCCGAGCTCTCGCTTAAAAGAAAATACTTTTTCCGTTTCCAGATTGATAGGATCACTTCCGTCTCCAAAGTTGATTTCACCGTTTCCAAATTGAACATTTGACCCCGTATCAGTATAGCCAACAATAATAAACTTATAGCTAAGAGGATTAGAAGATGAGTTAGGAACTGCAATGATTTCACCGGCACGGATGTGCGTGCCCAAAGCAAAGTGGCTTTGGAACAAAAGAAGAGAGAAAATAGAAAGCAATAATTTATGTAATATTTTCATGTCATATCAGCCACAATTCAATAATATCCACCGAACAAATTTAATATAAAAAGTTTATAAGGTCCATGTACGTAAAAACAAGCCGCCAGGATGATTTCTACCGATACAACCCATTCACAACCTACTTTATTTAACTCAAAATGAGATGCTGGTTCCTATATATGCCTTAAGATCCTATTAGGTAAATGAAAATTCGAAATTTTATTTCAAGCGCACTTAGGGATGTAAGAAAACGGAGCACTTTGATGTATAATAAACATATTTTTCCTCTTTATATTTTAATAACTGAAACATATTATATCCTGTGCTTTTTGCATCAATTTTGTTTAAAAAAAAAATTTTAAAACTAAACAAAAAATTATTGAATCAGTTTAAAACTAGTGTCATTCTATATCTATTTAGAATGTATCAAAATTGCCTTCTCAATTGCTTGGTATTTAATCGTGAGTTAACTTTGGCAGGACATCATCATAAACTTTTAAATTTATATTAACGAATGAGTTGGTTTACTAAAGCAATATCAAGTTCATTGGGAAAGAAATTTGTTATGGCAAGCACAGGCTTGTTCCTGATTATTTTTTTACTCGGCCACGTTTCAGGTAATTTATTGCTTTTCAAAGATGACGGAGGGCAGGCTTACAACTTTTATGCAGAATTTATGACCACCAGCCCGATTGTACAGGTCTTAAGGATATTGACTGCAGCAAGTTTTATCTTGCATATCATTTATTCGATTTTACTCACCCGCATTAATAGAAAAGCCAGGCCAGTTGAGTATAAGGTTACCAAACCGGGCGCCAATACCGAATGGCCAGCAAGAAATATGGGAATCTTAGGAACGATCATATTTGTCTTTCTCGTTATTCACCTGAGAACATTTCTATATGAGATGAAATTTGGTGATGTTGCTTATGTAGATTATGGTGATTTAGGTAGAGTAAAAGATTTGTATACACTCGTCGCCAGCACTTTTTCTATCTGGTGGTACTCGATTTTATATATTGTGATGATGGTTTTTCTCGCCTTCCACTTATGGCATGGCTTCAAGAGCGCCTTTCAGACGCTCGGAATGAAGCACAGAAAATATACCCCTGCCATAGAAAAAGCTGGGTATGCTTTTGCCATCATAGTACCTGCTGTATTTGCTGCTATGCCTATATTCTTCTTAATAAAAAGCCTGGGCTGATTGGAGTACCTTAAATTACTGACTTCGAATTATAAAAGAACTAAAAATATTTAGTTATGCTGTTAAATTCAAAAATACCTGAAGGACCATTAACCGACAAATGGACTAAACATAAATTTAATATTAAGCTGGTGAATCCAGCAAATAAAAGAAAATACGACATCATCGTTGTGGGCACCGGCCTGGCAGGTGCATCCGCCTCTGCTTCGCTTGCAGAGCTAGGTTACAATGTCAAAGCCTTTTGTTTTCACGACAGTCCCAGACGTGCACATAGTATAGCGGCACAGGGCGGGATCAATGCTGCTAAAAACTATCAAAATGATGGTGATAGCGTTTTCAGACTATTTTATGATACCATCAAAGGTGGTGACTACAGATCGCGCGAAGCCAATGTATACAGGCTTGCCCAGGTAAGTGTGAACATTATCGATCAATGTGTAGCGCAAGGTGTACCGTTTGCCCGGGAATATGGCGGTCTATTGGCCAACCGATCTTTTGGTGGCGCACAGGTATCACGCACATTTTATGCACGTGGTCAAACTGGCCAGCAATTGCTACTAGGTGCTTATAGTGCTTTGAGCAGACAAGTAGCCAATGGAAAAGTTCAGATTTTTCCAAGAACGGAAATGTTGGACCTAGTGAAAATTGATGGAAAAGCAAGAGGGATTGTCACCAGAAACCTCATTACTGGGAAAATCGAATCGCACAGCGCGCATGCTGTTATTTTGGCTACTGGTGGTTATGGAAACGTTTTTTTCTTATCTACTAACGCCATGGGCTCTAATACTACGGCTGCATGGCGTGCACATAAGCGTGGCGCCTTGTTTGCCAACCCATGCTTTACACAAATTCATCCCACCTGCATTCCTGTATCTGGCGACCATCAGTCAAAATTAACGCTGATGTCTGAGTCATTGAGAAATGATGGCCGGGTTTGGGTGCCAAAAGCTAAGGGAGATAAAAGAAAAGCCAAAGATATTCCGGATAACGAACGAGATTATTTCCTGGAAAGAAAATATCCTTCTTTTGGAAACCTTGTACCACGTGACGTGGCCTCAAGGAATGCCAAAGAAGCATGCGACGAAGGCAGAGGTGTAGGGCCTACAGGCTTAGCCGTATACCTTGATTTCAGAGATGCTATTCAGCGAGACGGAAAGAATACGATTGAAGCAAAGTATGGTAACCTTTTTGAAATGTATGAAAAGATTACAGGACAAAATCCATACGAGATGCCAATGATGATTTACCCGGCTATACACTATACCATGGGTGGATTGTGGGTAGACTATAACTTAATGACCAACATACCTGGTTTATATGCCACAGGAGAATGTAACTTCTCTGACCATGGCGCCAACAGACTGGGAGCAAGTGCGCTGATGCAGGGGCTTGCTGACGGTTATTTCGTGATTTCTTATACTATTGGTGATTACCTGGCAAGTATACCCATCGAAAGAATAAATAACGATCATCCTGCCTTTAAGGAGGCTGAAGCCAATGTTGCTGGGATCATCACAAAATTACTGATCATTAAAGGCACCAGAACGGTAGATTCATTCCACAAAGAACTTGGTAAGGTGATGTGGGACTATTGTGGCATGGCCCGGAACGCCAAAGGGTTGAAATTTGCCAAAGAAAAGATAAGGGAAATCAGAGCGGAGTTTTGGAACAATGTGAACGTGGTGGGAGAAAATGAAGAGCTTAACCAGACCCTCGAGAAAGCGCTTCGAGTGTCAGACTTTCTTGAGCTTGGCGAGCTTATGATTGACGACGCTTTGAACAGGGAAGAGTCCTGTGGCGGTCACTTCCGTGAAGAGTACCAGACTGAAGAAGGTGAAGCTAAAAGAGACGATGAGAATTTTTCTTATGTAGCTGCATGGGAATATACAGGTGACAATCAACCTGAAGCGTTGCATAAAGAAGCATTGGAATTTGAAAATGTTAAACTAACTCAAAGGAGTTACAAGTAAATCGACCTATTATGAATCTGACATTAGATATTTGGCGCCAAAAAAATACAGATACCAAGGGTGCTTTTAAAACGTATGCTATTTCCAATATTTCTGAAGACATGTCCTTTCTAGAAATGCTGGATGTCTTGAATGAGCAGCTCGTAGAAAAAGGCGAAGATCCTGTTCATTTTGACCACGACTGCAGGGAAGGCATTTGCGGCTCCTGCAACCTTTTTATTAACGGAAGGGCGCATGGCCCTAATATTAAAACCGCAGCCTGCCAACTACATATGCGTAGCTTTTCCGACGGCGACAATATTACGATTGAACCATGGAGAGCATCGGCTTTCCCGGTGATTAAAGACCTGGTAGTCAATAGAGGTGCTTTTGATAGAATAATTCAGGCAGGAGGATACGTCTCAGTTAATACCGGAGGTGTACCAGATGCCAATGAAATTCCTATCTCTAAAGTTAAAGCTGATCAGGCATTTGATTCGGCCACTTGTATTGCTTGCGGCGCTTGTGTAGCAGCTTGTAAAAATGCTTCTGCCATGTTATTTGTTAGCGCGAAGGTTTCTCAACTGGCGTTGTTACCTCAAGGTCAGGTAGAACGAAAGACACGTGTAGAACGTATGGTAGCACAAATGGATGCTGAAGGTTTTGGTGCCTGCACCAATACAGGAGCCTGTTCAATTGAGTGCCCAGTAGGTATCTCTCAGGATAATATTGCACGGATGAACCGGGAGTATTACAGCGCAAAAGCAAAATCTGATAACCTGGAATAGCCGCTGCAAAGTTTAAAATTAATTGGAGGCTCAGATGATTTCTGGGTCTTTTTTTATACGAATTTAGAAGCCAACATTAGCCATTTTTTGCCATCAAAGCATGTCAAGCCAAAGTAGTTGTATCCTTATGGTGATGCCACAAGAAAAAGGCGCTAAGACCGTACTCAAAGGCTTTAAAAACACCCACATTATTGGTTTAGCGATTTCAAAAGGCCCTAATTTTCACATTTTAGGCCTTTTTACTTTTATAAGGATTCTATAGTCCGTATTTTTGGGATCGTACTAGCGCCTCCTTCATGCACTTTATCGATATTTTAATCTTCATTATCTACATGGCAGCTATGCTTGGTGTAGGCATCTACTTTTTGAGAAAAAATGAAGGCACAGAAGATTATTACGTTGGCGGCAGAAACATGGGGAGTGGCCACATTGGCCTTTCCGTTGTAGCAACTGATGTCGGTGGTGGATTCTCCATTGGCTTGGGAGGCCTGGGATTTGTGATGGGAATCTCCGGATCGTGGATGTTATTTACAGGGCTAATCGGGGCATGGTTAGCCGCCGTATTCCTGATCCCTGTGGTAAAACAAAATAAGGCTTTCGCTCATTTTTATACCTTGCCACAGATTTTCGGACACTTCTACAACGGCAAAGTAGCTATCCTGGCAGCCATTATTTCAGCGATCGGATATACAGGGTTCACCAGTTCGCAAATATTGGCCGGTGCAAAGCTTGCCTCCGGCACCATTCCTGGTTTGGATGTAACGACAGCATTAATTTGCATGGGCGTATTAGCTGTCATCTATACTGTCATGGGTGGTATCAAAGCGGTAATTTACACCGATACCATCCAATGGATCATCCTAATGGGCGGCTTGATCTTTATAGGCATTCCCATCTCCTATCATGCTGTTGGAGGCTATGATGTAATCAGGAGCACACTGCCGGCCTCATTTTTTAGTCTTGGCAATATCAGGTGGCAGGACCTTGTCAATTGGGGCGTTACGATTATCCCCATTTGGTTTGTCGGGATGACACTCTACCAAAGGATTTTTGCCTGTAAAGATGAAAAGACGGCAAAGAAGGCGTGGTTTATTGCAGGGCTCTTTGAATGGCCTATAATGGCTTTTATGGGTGTTGCCTTAGGGTTAATCGCTCGTGTCGCCGCCGAGCAGGGGATGTTTGTATCCCTTGGCGTAGATGGCATAGCGGGCGCCGACCCTGAAACGGGACTTCCAATGCTACTTAGTAAGGTCCTCCCGGTGGGTCTGATGGGGTTAATGTTATCCGCCTATTTTTCGGCGATACTTTCAACTGCGGACAGCTGCCTAATGGCAGCTTCAGGTAATATTATGTCCGATCTATTGCAACGATACATTCCTGCACAGAAAAGTGAACAGTATTTTCTACGCTTATCACAACTGGTAACACTGGTTGTGGGTGCCCTCGCTTTATTACTGGCAAGTTATATGACGCAGGTATTGGACCTAATGCTCTACTCCTACGCATTTATGGTTTCCGGATTGTTTGTACCTATTATAGCGGCTTTATTTTTTGGAAAGACGAACGCAACGGCAGCCTTTTCTGCAATGCTCGTGGGAGGTATGGTAACCGTTCTTCTCACATTGGGCGGCTGGCGGCTCCCCCTGGATTTGGATGCCAACATATTCGGTATTTCGGCTTCATTTATCACCTTTATTGGTATATCGGGTTTAAAAACTACAAATTTAAAATCATTACATTAAAAAACTTGTTTAAAAGAGATGGACATACTAAAGATATCAGCAAAAAACGAAGCTACTACATTAGAAAAAAATGAAGTTGCGGATTTTCTGGTGAAACACCTTGACCAATATGGAGACACTAAAGAAGATATTCTCAAGTGCCTGGACTATGCGTTAGGAAACAAGAGCCATCAGGGTGGATTTGTACTTA
Source organism: Marivirga sp. ANT-B6 (assembly GCA_001683905.1). GTDB lineage: Bacteria > Bacteroidota > Bacteroidia > Cytophagales > Cyclobacteriaceae > ANT-B6. Next base: position 18,432 of record LXQK01000094.1, on the reverse strand, counting down.
CAGCAAGGGATGCTGGTAAGATTGTTGGGGCAGTTGTGATTAACCATACCAATATGAAGGGTTATATCCCCGAGAATATTTTAGTTTATATAGCGGTAGATAAAAGCCAACGTGGTAAAGGCGTAGGCAAGCAACTTATGCAGGAAGCCATCAAATCAACGCAAGGTGATATTGCACTTCATGTTGAACCAGATAATCCGGCAAAAGGGCTATACGAAAAGCTGGGGTTTACTAATAAATACCTTGAAATGAGGCTAAAAAAATAAAAATGGCATTTTTAAAATTATATAAAGATAATCTAAAACACAATTTCCAATTTCTAAATACGCTCTTTGAAGAAAATGATCTTCATTGGGGTGTGGTTTCTAAATTGTTATGTGGCAACGTTACTTACCTGAAGGAACTGATTGACCTGGGCGTTAAGGAAATCCACGATTCCCGCGTCAGTAATTTGAGAACGATCAAAGAAATCAACCCCGATATCCAAACCGTTTATATCAAGCCACCAGCGAAAAGAAGTATCAGCAACATTATCAAATATGCTGATGTGAGCATGAATACTGAGTTCTACACGATTAAGCTTCTTTCTGTAGAGGCTGTAAAGCAACAAAAAAAACATAAGGTTATTATCATGATCGAAACGGGTGACCTGCGGGAAGGTATCATGGGCGATCATTTGGTAGCTTTTTATGAAAAAGTATTCGAGCTGCCAAATATTGAAATTATTGGCATCGGCACAAATTTAAATTGTCTCCATGGAGTGATGCCCTCTCAGGATAAACTGATCCAGCTATGCCTGTATAAGCAAATCGTAGAGCTGAAGTTCAACAAAAAGATACCGTGGATTTCAGGTGGCACATCCGTAACCCTTGCGCTGGCTATTAATAAACAAATACCTAAGGGTGTGAATCACTTCAGAATTGGAGAAACGCTGTTTTTCGGCTTAAATTTATTTGAAGATGCTGTAATTGAAGGAATGAAACCGGATGTCTTCGAACTATTCACCGAGATCATAGAGATCAGTAAGAAGCCCAAATTACCTAACGGCACCCTTGCAGCAAACCCACAGGGAGAAACGCTACAGATTGACGACTCATTGTACGGCCAGGAATCCTATCGGGCTATACTTGATATCGGTTTGTTGGACATCGATCCAAAGTACCTGCTTCCCCATGCTATGGATTTTGAGATTGTTGGAGCAAGCTCCGATATGTTGGTCATTGATTTGGGCCAGAATGAGCATAACCTTACCGTTGGCGATCTGGTAAGATTTAAATTGAAGTATATGGGTGCTTTACAAATACTCAATTCTCAATATATTGAAAAACGGGTTGAATATGCAGAAAAACTAATGACCTGATGGCAGAACTTATTGATCATGCAGAGGCTGTAAAAGTTTTGCGAAAGGAACTTCACCAGCATCCTGAACTATCAGGCATGGAGAAAGAAACCCCCTTACGCATCCTGGCGTTTTTAAAGGCCTACCCTCCTGACGAAATTATCTATCCCATTGGTGAAACGGGTCTGGCAGTAATCTATGGCAGTGGAAAACCTGGCCCAGCTGTACTTTTTCGGTGTGAACTCGATGCCTTGCCAATACAAGAACATAATACATTTGAGCATCGCTCAGCCTATATGGGTATCGCCCATTTGTGTGGGCACGACGGCCACATGGCTATCATGTGCAGGCTAGCGCAAAAGGTTTTTAAAGATAAGCCAACTGTGGGTAAGGCGATCCTTTTGTTTCAACCCGCGGAAGAGACTGGGGAGGGGGCTCTAAGGGTGATTGAAGATCCGCTTTTTAAGCGCCTTCAACCTGACTATGCATTCGCCCTTCATAACCTTCCAGGCTTCAAAAAAGGAGAAATCGTTATAAAAAAGGCAGTTTTTGCCGCCGCCTCCAAAGGGTTGACCTTACAGTTGACGGGGAAGACATCGCATGCTGCTGAACCTGAAAATGGTATAAGTCCTTCACCGGCACTGGCTGAAATCATACAGTATTTAAGTGATGGCAATGCTTACAAAAGAAATTGCCATGGTTTTAGCCTGATCACTGTAGTTCATGCAATTTTGGGCGAAATAGCTTTTGGCGTTAGCCCGGCTCATGCCACCTTGCGGGCTACCTTTCGGTCTTTCACCAACCAAGACATGGAGACGATGACAGCAGATGCACTGGCTTTCATCAATCAAGTAGCTGCGAAATACCATTTATCATCGGAGGTTTCCTGGTCTGAAGTTTTCCCTTCCACCGAAAATCATCCGAAAGCGGTAGCTTATCTCGTAAAAGCGGTTAAAAGTAGGAATATTCCATACCAGTACATCAAAACCCCCTTTAAATGGTCGGAAGATTTTGGGCATTTTTCCAACCGATGCACCGCTGCACTGTTTGGTATAGGCGCTGGAGAAAACTCACCAGCCTTACATCACGAAGACTATGACTTTCCTGATGAAATCATTGAACATGGGGCGGCGGTATTCTTCGAAGCTTTTCAGATTATACTAAACAATGAATAGGTGCAATAGGGTTTACACCTTTATTTCATCATAAACTTATCATACGTGTTTCATACGTCTATCATAGAGATCAGTAAATCAGCCTTAGCGCAAAACATACAATTTCTACGCAACCTAATTGGCAACGATATTCGGATCTCTGCCACCGTAAAGGGCAATGCCTATGGCCATGGGATTCAATATTATGTACCTCTGGCTGAAAGCCTGGGGATCGACCATTTTTCTGTTTTCAGTGCCGAAGAAGCGCACCATATCCTGCAAGTAAAGAAACCGGAATCCACAGTGATGCTGATGGGCATGATTGCCGATGAACACCTGGCATGGGCGATAGCAAAGGGCATTGAGCTTTATATTTTTGACCAGGAAAGACTAGACGCAGTCATTCAGGCAGCACAAAAAAATGATCAAAAAGCAGTCATTCATCTGGAACTGGAGACGGGGATGAATAGAACCGGCTTTAAAGAAGCGGAGCTCGATTCACTCTGTAAAACCATTCTTGAAAACGTGAACTGGATACAGATTAGAGGGCTATGCACCCACTATGCCGGGGCGGAAAGTACAGCAAATCACCAACGGGTCTCCAAACAGATCGTAAGATTTACCCAATTAAAGCAGCGGCTTGCATCGATGGGAATAAAGGCCGAGATCCACCATACGGCCTGCTCTGCTGCTTCCATATGTTATCCCGAGACACGCATGGACATGGTGAGGCTGGGCATTGTAATGTACGGCTTTTGGCCAAGTAAGGAAATATACGAGAACTTTAAGGCGCTAAACCCTACGGTCACCGATGATCCTTTAAAGAGGCTCATCAAATGGAAAAGCCAGGTAATGTCATTAAAGTTTGTCAAAAAAGGGGAATTTATAGGCTATGGTAGCTCTTATATGGCTGCTACTGATATGACCATCGGATTGATACCCGTGGGTTATGCGTATGGCTTTAGCAGAAACCTCAGCAATACAGGTACGGTACTGATTAATGGTAAGCGCGCCGATGTGATTGGAATTGTAAATATGAACCTCATGTCGGTTAATCTAAATGGCAATGAAGACGTGAACAGAGGCGACGAAGTGGTGTTAATAGGACAACAAAAAAATGAAGAAATCAGCGTGGCGTCTTTTGAAGAATTAACCAATCAGCCTAACTATGAGCTACTTACCAGGCTACCGCACAATATTCCGAGGGTAATTGTAGAATAGAGGAAAGACGCCATCGGTAGCGTCTTTCCTTTCAATGCATGCTATAACTAATATCTTCTACTGTTTGCTCGCAATCTGCCACACATCGGTAGCGTCTTTCCTTTCAATGCATGCTATAACTCCAGCAGTCCGATCAATAAGAAGACAAGACCAATGATGCCCACTATTCCACCAACAACTGGAACGAATATACCAACAATTACACCCGCTACTATGAGAATTAATCCTAGTCGAATATTGGAGTTTATATCCTTAGTTTGATCTGAATCATCCGCCGCTTTGATTTCCTTCAAACTGTTTTTATAATCCTTTTCGGCTTTCTTTAATACTTTCTTCAGAACCAGCTTCTGCACAACATTTAATTTTTTGGCTGGCGCTTTTAAGGCATTGTTCTCCGTAACTTTTTCTTCAATGCGCTTTAATTTCTCGTCGGCAGAAGTGGTTGCATCAGCTACAGCTGTTTCTACCGTGTTTGCGGAAAGGGTTTTATCGGCAGGCGCCTGTGGTTCATCAACGGGTGCTTTCCTCTCGGCCGTATATGTTTTTGCAGGCATATAGTTAAATGATGCAGTATATTTTTTGGTACAGCCAGAAAAAACAATGACAAACAATATGACCACGAAAAAATAAAAAGGGTTAAGATGTTTCATAAAAAAGAATTACGGTTAAAGATTTATTGTTGGAAAATGTATTAAAAAAAAATTAGCGCTAGAAGGCAATATACTCAAAACTCCCACTTAAAAAATTCCCTTCTGCTGGGATTAATATTTCTATATAGATATATGAGGAATTGTCTTAAAAGGTAAATAAATAAATTAATTTATTCTAACTTCGTTAAAGCGAAAAGAGGACTTCTGACGTTCCGTTGCACGAGATTTATCTCGTATAGCCCCGATATTAATTGGGGCTACTTGTTTTTTGTCCCCTCAGGAGTAAAGCAAAAAGACGAGCTTAAGACCGCCGTTAAAAGAATACTCATTGAAGAAATACGAAAAGAGCAAGTATTTTGTATCCATTAATTGAAATCAATATGAATGTAAGACTATTTTTTCACTACGTCAGTTATCTACAATATTTATTGATATTAATTGCGATGTTTTTTATAGGAAAAGGATACTTAGTATTATTTCAAGATGATGATATTGATCAAATGCTAAACCATGTGAATAGCGGATTGATATTTATGGGGATATCATTAAGCTTTTCCTCGCTACAAGATCCTACTAAAACGCAAAATAAATTTTCCAGAAAGATATATGAAAACCCTAGGAAAGGAAGAGTATTTATTGGCATCATATCAGTGATGGCTTCAATATTTATCATATCGGGTCTGATAGGATATCTTAGTTTTTCTAATCAAAAAATTTCAGATATTTCTTTTGGTATTTTAACGCTTGGAATAGGTTTTATTGGAATTTTGAAGGTCGCGATTGAAATGTTCGAAAATCATAGATTGGATAAAAAAAGTAAAGCCAATCTAGGTATTGTCGTAGAGAGCAAATAAATAATTATGGCAGATTTGATGAGACTTCAAGTCTATCTGAGACGAACGTGATAAAGAACCGAAAAGCTCAATTTATCACTTTATCCGCCATAAGCTATCTGCAATGCAGGTAGGCGAATTCGCTTTTGTTTTATTGGCTTCCACCAGACAACTGGAGATTATCGATACAGAAACACTTGATTTTTTAATGGCAGTCACCACCATCAGCATGATTCTTTCCCTGATCTTTCTCTTTTTAAACGAAAGAATAAATTCCCCACGCTTTGGCACCAACGAATCTGAACCTAAACAGGCTGATGATATTGAGGAGGAAGAAAGCGTAATCATTGCAGGTTTGGGCCATTAGGAGCACAATTGCCAGGTTTTTACGGGCAAACGGAGTATCTGCCACTATATTAGACAATAACAGTGAGCGTGTTGATCTACTCAGAAAGATGGGTTTCAAAGTATTCTATGGTGATGCCACCCGAATAGATTTACTGGAATCTGCCGGGGCAACAAAAGCCAAAATTTTGATCTCGGCTATTGATTCACCGGAGCGCATCTATCAATTAGTGGATGAAGTGAAAAAGCATTTCCCACACCTTCAATTGTTTATCAGAGCTAAAAACAGGATGGATGCGTATGAATTAATTGATTTAGCCATTACCCATATTTCTCGGGAATCCGTACATACTTCTGTTAATCTAGGAGTAGACGTATTGCAAAGCTTAGGCCACAGAAAATATACAGCAAGCAGAAAAGCTGCAGAATTTATTCAGTATGATGAAGAAGCCTTGCAAAAACTCGGGGAAATGCGCCATAAAAAGGAGAGCTATGTGGAATCTGTACGGGAGGAAATTGAAACACAGGAAAAACTGCTTACAGAGGATGTTAAATTTTCTGACCAAAGAGAAGATGCGGCTTGGGATAATTCAAACAGAAGACAAAGCATATAAAAAAGATAGGTTAAATGATCAAAGAAACTATACTTTCAACGCTAAAAACCTTTGAAATCTTAAAAGATATTCCGGACAATCAATAATAACTGGCATAGATTTGAAAAATGACCTCGCTTCAAAAAAATTTGGAAATCAAAAGAGATCCTCACCTTTTGGAAACCAGTATCCCAGGTGTATTTTCTGCTGGAGATGTGCGTTCAGGTGCCATGAATAGAGTAGCTTCGGCAGTTGGAGAAGGCGCCATGTCGATTAGTATGGTCCACAAGTATTTAGAGGAAATTTAAATCAGCGATATAATTTCAAAGTACAATTACAATTATCAGAATACATTACAAGAGTAATCAGGTTGCTAAGGATATATGGCATCTATTTAGGGGGCTTTACGATGAAAATAGAAACGATTGCCTCTTTATGGATGGGTCTGATTACTTTGCTTTTAGTGTGGAAACTTTTTGTTTTAACTTTGGCATTCCGTTACAATTTAGTACCTCGATATCTTCTGTTACTATCCGCGACGAAGCAATAAGCTTTTAAATGCCTCTTTCAACAAACCGTATGACCATTTGCCGATTACAAAAGCTACCACCAGGCTTAGGAGTGGGTCGATGATCAGCCAATTAGTATAATATATGACTACACAGCCTGCGATAATGGCGATTGAAGAAAAAGTGTCTGCAAGTAAATGAAGGTAGGCACTCTTAGTATTCAGGTCTTCTATTCCGGCACGGAATAAAATAGTTGCCGTAAGCAAATTGACGAATAATCCAATGATTGCGATCACCAGGGTCTGGTAAACATTCAAAGACGACAAATCCTGGAAACGTAGCAGGCTTTCATAGAAAATATAGACGGTAAATATCACCAGCCCTACACCATTAATGAGAGCGGCAATGGTTTCTATTTGGCTTAGCCCGGTTTGATTTCTCGAATTTGATTGTTTTTTCGCCAAAAAAATGGCAATAAAAGTAACCATAAGCGACAGTGCGTGTGTAAGCATGTGCAAGCCATCACTGAACAGCATCAGACTGTTTGCGATCTTGCTATAAATGATTTCTATAGTCATGACCGACAAAGTAATGCAAATGCAAAAAAGTAATGCCTTGGACTTGTCGATCCTGGCATATAGAAGCTCCATTGTCTGAAATGAAGCAGGTAATGATTTTATAAACATTGAAATCTGTTCCATCAGTAAGCTCCTCCAATAATTCTAGCATTCAACTTTTGATCAGTGAAAGCAGGCAACTTTGCTGGCTTTATGTTCATACTGCTTGTATCTGTAAGCGCATGCATAAAGGCAATCAATTGCTTTACTTCCAGCTCGTCCAGGTTTAAAGCGGCAGATGGCAGGGTCTGATTGGGTACATCTAAACCCAGTCCAATTCCACCACCTTTATTATAAAAATCAACCACTTCTTCCAGGGTGCTAAAAACGCCATTGTGCATATATGGCGCTGTCAAAGCTACATTTCTGACCGTAGTTGTTTTAAATGAGTGTTTGTAGATATCTGCTTCTTCCTTCAGTACACCTTTATAGCGGCCCAGGTCAGGATCTATTGCAGGCTTTGCCGCACCGGCAATCTCCGGGACACCTAATACTTCTGTCTCTGATTCGTGGTAAAGAGGCGGAACACTACCATTAAAAACAGGAGCAAAGTGGCAGGTACCACAGGCAGCCTTGCCCATAAAAAGATTAAATCCTGAAATGACCATAGGATCTATTTCCGCAGATTCCCCACGCACATATCGATCAAAGGGAGAATTGAAGCCTGACAGCGAAACGACATAAGCAGAAAGCGCTGAAGACAAGGTGTGTTTCATAATAAGCTCCGAATTGGAAAATTCGGGAAAGGCTGCCTGAAATAGTGCAACATACTCTTCACTTTGCTTCAGTTTTTCGAAAATTTCTAAATAACTGGTATGTAATTCCTTTCTATCCACCAGTACATGTTCAATCTGATTTTCCAATACATCTGTTCTGAGATCATAAAAATACCGGTCGGCATATACCGCGTTGATCAGCGTCGGGGCATTTCGCGTCAAAGTTCCTTCGTGGTCGAAGGCCAGGCTTTTTTTCTGTCCATCGGTAAAAGCCCTTTCAGGATTGTGGCAGGAAGCACAGGCCCTCTGATTATTTGAAGATAAAATAGGGTCAAAGAAAAGCGTTCTGCCAAGGTTTACAAGCTCATCAGTATAGTTTTTTGGCAAAAGCTCGGTATAGTAAAAAGGATTTAATAAATCATTGGCAAAAAGATCTTCCGCATAAAGGTTAACAGAATGTTTCATATTCAACGGCGAAGTTTCATACAAGGTCTCAATCCCAAGTGCCAGATGTGCTTTCAGAATAAATTTATACAATGGGTTAATGAAGTTTTTTAGGAAATGCATTCTGTCAAAACTATCAAAATCCTGGTTGTCCCGCAGGTATCGGATACCTTCATTAAATTTCATTGCTAAGCTATCGGAGAGTGCTTTATGCTGTTTTTCGATGAGGGGGTAATATTTACTAAATGCCTCATGGGCTGCGTTTAAGGAAACAGCAGCTTCGGGAATGGACTGAAGCGCTGCAGGAGAATCAAAACCGGTAACTCCGAGAGTGAAAATGCGCACCAAATGATTTCGAACAGCCTCAAAGATCTGCCTATCAGTTATGAAAATATTTTTTTGGTAACCTACCATTGTTGCTGCATTCCTAACCAAAAGTTCAGAATAGACAGCGAGGTCCACTTTCGAGTGAAATACTTCTTCAGAGAAAATTAACTCTTCCATTACCTGAAATCCTTCAGGCTCCAACACACTCAGCGACGGTGAATTTCTCTCCAGGCCCGGTAGTGGAGCGCCGTTGATGTAGTCCTCGATAAACTCCGGATCCAGATAGCTCACCAGATACTCAATCTCCTTGTACTTTAGTCTTGTGGCAATGTATTGCGCTTTAAGATTGGATGTTGAAGCGTTGTTGTCTTCAAGGTTTTTTATAGCAAGATCAAGCTTACTAAGGCTGGTCGTAAATGCCTCTAATTTAAGATTATGGCTTTTAGCTATGGTATAGGCAACTGAAGATGATGTTGACACTTGTTTGCCAATGAAAGCTGCATTGATGACAACGAGTAGAAAAATGATTAGGGAAAGCAACAGGAAGTAGATTTTTCTCATGCGTATTTGATTTTAAATTGATATCGCAAAAAATGAAAAGAAAACTACCGGACAAGCTGCCCGGTAGTTTTTACTGGCTGGTTAATTAGCGCTTTCGATAATTACCTTTGAACTATTCGATTTATTGGTCCTTGCATTATAGGTTTTTAACAAATAAGTGCCAGGTACTAAATCAGACACATCGATCATTTCTATATTTCTGGAAACCTTTAATCTTTTTCCTGTCAAATCATAGATAGCTACATCCACTACTTCGTTGAACTTCAATTCCCTGGATACAGGGTTTGGCCATACTTTAAAGCCATCGACTTCTACTGACTTACCTTGACTATTTGAAATCGCGGATATTGCTGCGTCCCATCCTGTGATCGCATAGGTAAGAGAATTGTTGTAAGGGAAAGGAAGGTTTCCGTCAGGGTGTTGAGAGTTAACCATGAGCGTTTTACCGTCAGGAGTGGGTTGTGCACCGGTAATTTCTGCTCCCATTGGCGTGGTAGATATTCTTACCAAGTCGCTCACGGTAGGGTTCTGGATTTTCATATCTAACAGATACATCTCACAAACAGGTCTTGAATAACCTGCAGGGATTCTTCCTTTCGATAAGCCATTAAGATCTTCCTGGATCACCATGAAAGATTGTCCGTTCACCTTCATTATATTGAGACCGTCAGGATTCGAAAGATGTTTGTCAGGATAAGATCCGACTTCGGGAGACTCTTCCAAATGAGGGCCACCTTCAAGGAATGTAGACATGATACCGGTTGCAGGATCAAATTCTAATACTCTACCGTAGTAGTCATTAAAAAATCCGGCCATAACAAAATCAAGAATTTGGTCATCTGTTTTAGTGGCCATATGAGGGTGTCTTGCCTTCACCGGTTCAACCCAATGGTAATCTAATACCCCGCCTTTGGCCGCTCCATTCTTAAAGCGATTGCCGAGATTGTCTCTTCCAGTTTCAGTCACGAATATTCGCTCCCCGTCTGTTGCAGGCCATTCTAATCTATTAAACATAGTAGCACCTACCTTTAATGCTTCTTCTCTTATATTTAGCATTACATCGAGTGACTTATTGTTTAATTCTACCCAGGGGCCATCTGATCCAGTAGCATCATGCTTGTACACATAAGTTTTACCTTTGGTGAAGTCACCAGGTGTATCAGCAACAAATTTGCACCATAGACCTGGTGTGTTGTCTTCGGCTGTATAAACGGTTTTGTTATCAGGCATAATGATAGCCCCTTCGAAACCTTGTCGTCCCCAGTTATACTGCTTTCTTATTGCTTTTGCTTCCCTTGGATCTACTTCCACCATCCAGTTAAAGTTTTGGTACTTTGGAATAGAAGCACCGGCAAAATCTCCGGGTATGTCAGTAGAAATTGTCCATTCAGACTGGTTTCTTACACCTGGGGTTATGGATTCATTGCTACTTCTGAACCACTCTTCTGCAGTCCAAATCCTTCCATCAACAATCGAACTGATACCTCCGCAGTTCATACCGGTTTCTCCGACAGTATTCACGAAGTCAATGTTGAAAAATTTACCAGACCGGCCGTCGGCCAAAGTCTGATCCACAATGATCAGGGTATCGGTTGCGGGATCTCTTCTTACTTTAAATACAGTCATTCCACCACCGTCGCCGATGCTGTCATTGGCACTTACCATTTCGTGGTTCACGGTTACCCAGCCCAGATCTTCAGAATCATCATCAGGCGTAAATCCAATAAAATCATGCCACTGCTTGGCAAGCGCTTCTCCGGGGGCATTCCCATAAGTTCTGGTTGTTTGTACTTTGTTGGTCTGCCCGATAAAGAGGACCTGGTATTTCAAAGGTGATGGCGGCATCACCACCGTAGTGGGAGTCCATTCAGCCTCCACTTCGACAGGAAAAAAAAATTGACAATAACCAGTGCTAGCTCCGGCTAATATCAAAACAAAGAAAAGATAAATTTTTTTCATGGTTTTTGATTGGTTTGTTAATTAAAAAAATTGTTTCTATTTACACTGTAAACTTACATTTCTAGTGTTACCAATCTGTTAAGCACATTTTAATTCACTGATATTTGATTCGGAGCTTTATTAAGAAATCAGGATGATTTTAGATTGATTTTAAATAAGGAATGATGTCAGTGATTCGAAGCTATTCAGCCCAGTAAAAATAAATAGCGATCACTCGATAACTTCTCAATCCAGCAGGACAATTTTGCCTTGCAAGGGGACATTATAAGTAATGGTTTGTTGATCAGATTCAAAAACAATAGAAAAGAGATATATCCCTGGATGCATCCTGTACCCGGAGCTGTCTGTTCTGTCCCAGGTTAGGGTATTTTTATCAGCGCTATTTGTAAAATCGTGATGAAATTGCCTTACCAGTTTTCCATTTAATGAATAAATTTTTAAATTTACTTTAAAATCGTCAATCGCATTGTCCAGGGAAAACCTGAAATTTACATCATCACGGGAAGGATTTGGATAAGCTATTATTTCATGCACAAAAAGCACGTTTCCATCCAGTACATAAAACTCGATGAAGGCGCTCGCCCTGTTGTTAAAATTATCAGAAGCCTTTAATAGTATATCGTGTCTGCCAGAAGGCAGCCCATGAAATTGATAGCTGATGCTGCCTTCTTGATAACTGTCGATATCGGTCGTGAAAAATTCGGTGAGCTCTACAGGGTTAGCAATATCGTTATTGAGAATAGCGCTGATTCCGTTGCCCTTGCCATTGTTTGTATTTATTCCGCTTTCATCACTTAGCCGGGCATTTAGAGTGGTATTTGGTGAAACTTTTGCGCCTGATCGAAACGAATCCGAATCCATAAAAAGCCTAATTTTTGGCGGCGTATTGTCAATAGCAATATTGGTAGGTGCACCGCCTATTTCAAGGTTTATATAACTGCCTGTAGCATCCTCGTACTTACTTTTGTGGCTCGCATACAAGCTTACTTTTCCGTAGGCCAAAGATTCATCCAGAGATCTTGGCGCAACAAAGGTAAAGCTAAATTCCCCGTTTTTTACCGTCGCTCTACCTTTAAAAATTATGTCCTGACGGTCATGAAATTCCATTGGCGGACTTCCTTCATCTCCAAAAGTGGTGATTGCAGTTTCCCGATCGTAGACGATCACGTGTAACAGGCCATTAAAATCAGTCGATACTGTCCCCTTTGACCTTACCTCGCCACGCATTGTAATATTGCTCACCGGCCGGATTCGGGATTGCTCATTGGTGACATTATCCTTTATTTCCGTTATCACGATATCCTTTTGAGGGTAGGCAAGTCGCATGGATGGATCTCCCAGTAAAGAGAAGTTTCTATTGGTATTGCCTGATACCCCCACATTTTTGGTCTTTCGAAAAATATCCCCTAACCTCGGCATCTGCCCGTCTATAGGAAAAAAGGCCGATTCGTAAAACGCTTTGTTTAGGTAAATGATAGTATTTGGAAATACCGGCCTTGTCGTCGTAAACAATGCGATCGCTCCGCCCTCGGGGTTCAGCAATGCCACTTCAGCCCCTGAACTTCTTTGTGGATCGTCGTACCTTCCGAATTCGCAGGTGGCCGAAAGTATCAAAGGCATGTTATTATAATTATTCCACTTTTTGATCATGTCCAGATCAAGGATCTGCTCATTAGCCCATGCCGTTTCCCCTCCGTGGCCGATATAGTCCATAATCAATACACCCTTTTGAATATGATCATTAATGCGCTGCCGCACAGCGGGGCTTTGGATATTTTTATCGGCGTCTTGTGGATAGGCATCTATAAAAACCCGGCTCGCATTTAAATTGTGGTAGGTATTATCTATAAAGTCAGCCAAAAAATCGGATTGGTACTGGTGCTTGTTTTGGTCTCCATCATCAGCGATAAAAGCTATTTTATTTCGCCATTCGCCAAGAGTATTTGTATTGCTGCTATAATAAGTCAGTTTATCTACAAGTATATTAGCTTCCGCCTTACTTTTTACCGGAAGCCGTCCAACGGCAATTTCCAGATCGTGGGGATTCGAGGAGGTGGTTTCCGGCCATTCACCTTCATCAGCATCCATAAATCCGAAATAATCGTCGGAAGAATAGCTGAGGACATTATGTAACGAATTCCGTGACTGATAAACGGGAACGAAATTGGTATTTGTCTCATCCTTCCTTTTGAAATCGTAGGAAGCATCACCGAATAATAAGACATATCGTAGCGGGGCATTCTCGTCGGATCTTAGGTATAAAAATCGGATAAAATCCCTTATCGCTGATACGTCTTGTTTCCCACTCGAAAACTCGTTGTATATCTCTTCTGTAGGAACAACTGCAACGGTAAGGTTGTCATGCTGTCGACGGAATTCTGCTAATCGTTCCGCTTCTGATGCAAATAGCGGATGTGTTATAATTAGCAGCTCCGGCGTCGGCAGGCCATGTAAATTTTGAGGAGAAATTTTCTTATTGTGCATAGGAGCAGGAAAATCATTCCCCCTGAAAATGACATATTCTTTAAGATTTTCCGAATAGGCTTTAAACCTGACGATATTTCCGGAATTTAGGTTATAAGCCTGGTTTTCTACGGCCTGAGGAGAAGTAATATCCCAGATAATATCCCCTTCACCGGCATCTGAAATTTGAAATTCAGATATCAGACGATTGGTACTTTTTAGCGACCTAAAGAAAGTAATGTTTCCATACAGCCTTAACGCACGTTCAAAATTGATCGAAAAATAGTTGAGGTAGCCCAGGGAATTGCTGCCTTCCCTTAGACTTATTTCCAGCCTAAGCTCAGGGTCTGCATCGGTGAAAATGTTTTGGGCAGTTAAAATACCGGAAGCCTCAACACCTTTATAGCCGTATTCAAAGCTTGAGGCTATACCCGCTTTTAATGTACCTACCTGTAATTGATTTATTGTGAAATCATAATGCGTAGGGTAACTGGTTTGCGAGATGACAGCAGCAGCTATTGTTGTAGTTGATTCTGGCAGAATTCCTGCTATCTGGTAGGTAAAATGATGGGTGCTCTGTTCGCCAAAAGCTTCTCCAAACCACTCTCTCCCCGAAGACAACAGGTTAAACTCATCCGATTCATGATTGATGTAGTCATCAAAAGTAGCAACAAGCCCACTTATTCCGTATATACTCGGTTTTGTAGTGATTCTCTTGCCAACAGTATTGGATATAACGAGAAAATAATAATTCTCTTCAGTGAACAAATTTTTCTGTGTTCTGAATACTTCCCCGCTTGGGTCATAGATTGGTTCATCAGGCCCTTCAGCATAAAAAAGTATATAATCTTCCTCGTCAAATTTTCCGTCCTCCTCCCCGGCGATAACAATAGCATTTTCCAGAAGATCGTCGGGCCGGGGAGCCTGATTTACCTGGGGAAGCATTCCCCCGCCATTACCATATATTTTAATTGTTCGGGGGTCAATATTGGCAATATCTATTCCTAACGAGGACAAATATTTTTTATCCATCTTGTAGATCCCTCTTTCAGCTATGGCGAGTTTATAAAATTCCCCTTCCGACAAAACCGATTTACTAGTCTGTGCCGAAACGGCAAAAACCAGAAAGTAAAAGGTGGAGAATAGAAAAGCGGCGGATTTCATTTATCTTATTTTTAACGCTCTATATTTTCTGGTTAGCTCAAGTTTTCTACCTCAAAATCATTTGAACAATGTTTTCTCCCACATATTCTCCAGATCAATATCCTCATCCCCGTTTCGATAAGGAAGGTATAAGAAAGTAAGGCGCATCATTTCGTCTTTGTCTTCCATACCTCTTTCGAAATACACCGGGGCTGGCGGATTTTGCGGGTTATTTGGATTGTCTCTGGTATTGTCGAAAATGGCCTCAGCGTAAATGGTGCTTCCTTTCGGTATCTTTAGCATTTTTTTGAAGCGATAAAACTCCTGCCAGTTAAAATCCCATTCCTTTATTTCTATCAATCTCAGGGTGTCTCCCGTTGGCAACACCGCATAGGACTTAAAATATTTGCCTAAAAGATGCATGTGCGGATTGATGTTCAATAGAGAAAGATCATTATTCAGTTTGATGTTCATGTGGTATTTGACTACTGTATCGGCTGAGATAATGTTATCTTGGGTTAAATCAATACCATTGGGTCTAAAGGTGCTAAACAAAATGGTCCTTTCTACCGGTTTTTCTGAAAAGTAAATATGTATCGATGACTGGTCGGACTGCTCGATGGGAGACGGGCCATAGTGCAGATTTCTGATAAGGAAAACGCCCTTCTTTGGGACCTTAAATCCAACTCCCTCAGGATAAATGTGAGGGGAGGTGCCTGGAAGCCAACCATCGTGATACGTTTCTACAGGAGGTTTTCCGTCAGCAGAATATAGTTTAAAAAACCCATAGTCATGGGCATCATCAATATAGTCCTCGTCCTCAAAAATAAAATAATCAGGGGAATTGTAAAGATCCACTTCATCTGCAACACCCAGAATTTGATAGCTGACATGATGAACTACCTTTCTGTTTCCCGGTATAAATTCGATCGCTTTGGCATCCATATCCGAATGAAGCTCATAAGGAATCTTGTAGCAAATATAAGTCTCTTCGTTATTGCCTTTGATAACAAATGGTTCTCGCATGGTCAATACCAAATCTGGTTTTTGTTTCAGCTGAGCGTTTGAGGCGAATTCCGGTAAGGTGGGCATAGCCTCCGTCGGTCCCGCCGGAGTGCCACTTTGAACCCAGTCTTTTATGGTTTTGATCTCATCATCAGAAAGCAATTTTTCATTGGCAAAAGTGCTATAGTGAGGGTTCGCTTTCCAGGGGGGCATAAACCTGGTTTCGGTAACATGCTGTACGAAGCTTGCTCTTTTTGCAACATCCTTATAACTAAGAAGTGAAAAAGGCGCCGTGCCGTCCGGCCTGTGACAGGGAGCGCAGTGTGTTAAAACGATTGGGGCAACATGTTCTGAAAAGGTAACACTTTGTGGAAATGCATCAGCACAAAATGAGAAATATAATATAAAACCGGCGATTACTTTATTCATGGCCCTTCGCAAATATAAAGCATCCAACAGGGGTAGTCTGCTTAGTGGTTATAGGCTGGTTTTCGAGGTGGGCATACAGGGCATCCTCCACATAGTATTCCGTGATTACTTGTCGTTTTTTACCTAATGCAAATGCCCAGTTATCGATTTTACCTTGATAAATTTTTTTCCCTTCCTGATCTGCAATAATCGCTTCAGGCGTTACCGTTGCGGCCAAAGCTTTGGTGAGCAAATACTTATTATCCAGGAGTACCGTTGCCGTAACATTGTATTGTTTTTCAAAGTCCGTGATCTCCTCAAAAGAAAAATCACTGCCCGGGATAATGATATAAAATTTAATGTTTTTACTACGAAATTTTCTTTCGAGGTTATGAAGGATTAGCGTATAATTCTGGGATAAAGGACATTCCGGCGAAAGAAGTACAAAAACGGAGGCTTTGTGTTTTTTAATATCGACCAGAGAAACTGTCTCTCCTTTGGTGTTTTTTAGTGAGATAGCTGTAAGTTCTGTAGCCCCCGCAGAAAATTGCGTTTCCTCTTGACATTGTTCGGCACCCGTAAATGTGAATATAGAAAAAACAGCTATAAATAGGAAGTGAGTCATTAGGTGCATTATTCAAAAAATCGGTGATGTAAATTTTCACTTATTAGCCTGATTAAGCAAAGAAACCATGTTAAGATAATATTATCATTAAAATACCCCTGGGAGATAGGCGGCAAATCCTTTGTAAGCTCTGTCAGCTTTTTTTAGGCACTATTTTTCTTCTTCCCAATTTGTATCCAGTCAAAAGAAATGTTGCAATTATTAGTAGCTTAAAAACCATGAAAACTATTTCTGAAGTCAAATCACCTCTAAACTACGACCCATTTTTTGATAATATGGTATGGCATCCAGCATTCGTCATCAGTTGAAAAGTCCAAACAAGTTTTTCCGAAAGTCGTCTACTGCTTTTTCAAAAAAAACCACATCATTTGGAATTTCAAGTTGATACCATTTTAATTTTGAAAGTGATACTGAATGAGTATTTCCTTTCCCATTTCTCCACCAATAAATAGGTTATCGTAATTTGGTAAAATTGTGTTTGGTTTTATTTCAAATGGAATTGAAAGTTTGATTTGATTAGAAGAATGAATGTCAAATATGATTACATCACCTTTTGCTGTATCTAGAATAACAACCCTTTCTTTTTGGTCTGTAGTGGAAATTGATTTGTCAGAAACTTGAAAGGTTTTTAATTCATTTATTCTATCGTTTTCATACGAGTTTATGGAAATCGTTTTCTTATCATTTTGCAGTAAGAATAAATTCCCGCCCTTTAGTCCATTCTGTCTGAATACTGATGGAAGTGAAAAAAAATTGATTTCGTAAGTATTAGTTTTTTTATTTTCGTATCGTTTCTTAGCGCTGCAGGTAACAATTGGACATGAGCTATAGCGCATATAACTTTTATGGACACTAAGTCACATGTTCGTCACTCAGCCCAATAATATTCTCTCCTCATTCCTGAACGTCTTATGGCTTTTTCAATTTCACTCATCTCTGTCGTAGAAATCCTTTTGTCAGCCTTAACGTGAACTATCAATTCCGATCTCTCAAATCCTTCGTCTATTTTTTCTTCAATTATGATTTTCAATTCCTTCTCAAAGTCGACTTTCTCTCCGCGATGACGAGGCTGTCCTGGTTGATTTGAACCAAAATTATTTCTTTGGCCTTACAGGAACATAACAGAACAAACAATAAAAAGATGGTCAAACGTCTCATTTCAATTATTTATTTTTATTCGTTGTCGATGGTAAATCTGTCCAAGGTATGCTTGCACCCAACGTTTGTGTTTCTGCAGTTTTTGGCTTTTATTACTCTTGAACTAAGAGGGTTTTTTAAAAACTTTGGGGGCAAACAGTTAATATATTCTAACGAAGCGTAATTGTAAATGTCCTCTGTTAATGTATCACTGTAATACTTCGTGGGCTACATTTTTTATCTCGTTAAATAGAACTCCATAAATTTCAGTCTCAAAAAATTCACGACTCTCAGGTATGGACGAAAATACAGCAGCATTCCAATTAATTATTTGTTTTTGAATTGTTTCTAAGTCGTTATTCTTAAACCATTCGTTTAAGTCC
>LXQK01000093.1 GCA_001683905.1 Marivirga sp. ANT-B6 | reverse complement strand
AGATATTCACATACAATGAGGAAAATTCTGATATTAAAATGGAAGGGCCTTTTCAATTTCTTGGCAGCGGCCAAAAGTTTGGTATGAATGCCGCTGGTAAAGGAAAGGGAAATATTAAAACCAACGAATATTCTTTTAACACCTTTATGGTATTGGACTTCGCCGTTGTACCACAGGCCATGGATATGATGGCGGTTGATCTCAAGGACGTCATTGATCGAATAGGGGCTCCCTCTGCTCATGCCGATAGGACCGCCCTGCTTTACAAAGCTGCGGAAATTATTGGCGACAAGGCAGCAAAAGCTTATGAAAAGGCTTCCCTGGAAGATTATATTCCACTTGTCACAAGTTCCAATGAGCTGATTAGGAACCTGGTAATCTCTGATGTTGATCTGAAATGGTCAGAAAAGCAAAAAGCCTGGTATAGTACAAGTAAAATATCGATTTCGAATATACTTCGCACCGATATCAATGCAAGGCTGGATGGGTTTATGGAGATTAAAAAGACGGACCTCGGAGATATTGTAAATATTTTTATTCAGGCATCTCCAGCAACCTGGTATGCATTTAACTTTGAAAATAATAGACTGATATTATCATCATCCAACGACGACTTCAACGGATTGGTTCGCTCGAAATCCAATGCATCTAAAGCGAAAATCGGAGAATTTGTATTTGTTGATGGTGATGTTGCTGAAGCCCTCACTTTTGTAAACAGGTTCAGAAAAACCTATTTTGATATCAATGAACCCTACCAATTGAACATGCCATCAGAATTGGTGGACGATAAGGAGGAATTCAACACGATCATGGAAGATAAGAAATCGGAAGAAACCGGTGATGATGACGGATTTTAACCTTCTGTTGATTTCGATCCTTCCCTTTCGATGAGGTAGACCCAGATATCCTTTTTCGATGAGGTAGACCCAGATATCCTTGATGTTTTGTGATGGAAGGCTGGTAGCATGTAGTTGCAATTTTTTATCACAAAATTTTGTTACTTTTGCACTCCTATTTAAGACAATTGTATTGAAGACGAAAAGCATAAAAAAAGATAAAGTTAATATAGTAACCCTGGGATGTTCTAAAAACCTGGTGGATTCCGAGGAAATACTCACTCAATTGCGCGGAAATGGTATCAAAGTAACCCACGAAGCCAAAAAAGATGGTGCAAATATCGTTATCATCAATACCTGTGGTTTTATAGACAATGCTAAACAAGAGTCTATTGATACAATTCTAAGATATGTTGATGCCAAGGAAAATGGTGAGGTAGATAAGGTATACGTCACAGGCTGTCTTTCTCAACGATATAAAGACGAACTTGAAGTAGAAATTCCTGCAGTTGATGCGTTTTTTGGAACACGGGATCTGCCAATGCTTCTAAAAAAATTCAAGGTAAACTACAAGCAAGAACTCGTAGGCGAACGTATCATCACTACGGCCAATCATTATGCGTATTTAAAAATTGCCGAAGGATGCGATAGACCTTGTTCATTCTGTGCTATCCCTTTGATGCGCGGGAAACATGTCTCTAAGCCCATAGACGAGATTATTAAAGAGGCAAAGAATTTGGCCAAAAACGGCACCAAAGAGCTGCTTTTGATAGCCCAGGATTTAACTTACTATGGTCTGGATATCTACAAAAAGAGAAATTTGGCGGACCTTCTGCGAAATCTTTCTGATGTGGAGGGTATCGAGTGGATCCGTTTGCACTACGCTTTTCCGGCAGGTTTCCCAATGGATGTTTTGGATGTGATGGCCGAACGGCCGAATATTTGCAACTATCTTGACATGCCGCTGCAACATGGCTCTACGCGCATGTTGAAGCTAATGAGAAGGGGTATTACAAGGGAAAAGACGGAAGACCTGATTTATAAAATTAGGGAAAAGGTTCCTGGAATAGCATTAAGAACCACGTTGATCGCTGGCCACGCTGGCGAAACGGAGGATGATTTTGAGGATATGGTTGACTTTGTCGAGCAGTCCCGGTTTGAAAGGCTGGGAATATTCACGTATTCTCACGAAGAGCAAACTCATGCCTACGGTATGGACGATAATGTGCCTACCGAGGTGAAACAAGAACGCGCTAATATCGTAATGGAATTGCAGGAGCAAATCTCCTTTCAGAAAAACCAGGATAAGATAGGCCAGCATCTAAAAGTGTTGATCGACAGAAAGGAAAGCGGCAACTATGTCGGCCGAACTGAATTTGACTCTCCGGAAGTTGATAATGAGGTACTCATAGAAGCAAAGGATACATATCTGCGCATTGGCGATTTTGTAAATGTGCAAATAACTGACGCTACAGAATTTGATTTATACGGTAAAGTCTAGAGGTTTAGCAACAGTATTATTCCTCACATTTATCGAAAGTTTCAAGTTTTCGATCTATAATAAACTGAATTTTCTGCTTATTCATCCTTTTCACTGATCAAAGATGCACAATCAATACCTATGAAACTAGAAAAGATAAGTTTAGGAGAGACGGGTAACTTCTCTCCTATTTTTTTAGATTATATAGCTGGAAAGCCGTCCCTTCAACCTTTTTATGATTCCCCCCCTACCCCTGACAGTTTTGAAAAAAAAATACAAGGCAAAGCGTTTTCCCAAGCAAACAGAGAAATACTCCATCAGGTCTTAAAACAACAATATCTGAGTTTGACAGTTCATACAGCGGTAGAGCAAAATATCGATGCACTTCTACAAAGTCAGACATTCACGGTTACGACAGGTCATCAGCTTAATATTTTTTCCGGTCCGTTATATTTTGTGTATAAAATAGTAACGACGATCAACGCATGCAAGGTTCTTCAGGAAAAATATCCTCACCACCGTTTTGTCCCAGTTTATTGGATGGCAACTGAAGATCATGATTTTGAGGAGATCAACCACTTCTCGCTATTTGGAAATACATATGTTTGGCAGACCGCCCAAACGGGTGCGGTAGGAAGGTTCAAGCCAGACATGGAACAGTTGTTTAAAACTATTCCTGAGAAATTGCCGCTTTTTGAAAAGGCTTACCAACAAGCAACACTCGCAGATGCAACCCGGTATTTTGTCAATGCGCTCTTCGGTGAGTCCGGGCTTGTTGTTTTAAATGCCGATCATGCAGATCTAAAGGCGTTGTTGAAACCTGTTATAAAAGACGATTTGTTAAACCATCACGCCGTTAGCCTGGCAGGAAAAGCATCAGAAGAACTGGAAGAATTGGGCTACAAAGCGCAAGTACACCCACGTGAGATCAACTTTTTCTATCTAGATGAAGGTATTAGAGAACGTCTGGTTAAGGAAGCTGGTTCTTATTTTGTATTGAATACAGATTTGCAATTTTCAGAAGAGGAATTGCTGGATGTGTTGGACAAGCATCCCGAAAAATTTAGCCCCAATGTGGTCATGCGCCCGCTCTATCAGGAAGTAATTCTGCCTAATCTTGCTTATATCGGCGGACCTGGTGAATTAGCTTATTGGCTTCAGCTGAAAGGTGTCTTTGAGAAATATGAAACGCCATTTCCTTTGTTGATGCCACGTAATTTTGCGCTGATTATCAACAGGGTGTGTGCAAAAAGGCTCTATAAATTAGGGATTCATCTACCTGACTTGTTTCTGCCAAAGCAGGCTTTACGCGCTCAATATGTAGAGGCAAATAGCCACGGGAGTTATAATATCGAGCGGGAGAATCAGGTAGTCCAGCAGGTTTTCAACGCCCTGCAGGTAAAGGCTACTAGCATAGATCCCTCGTTAAAAGGCTATGTAGGTGCTGCCGGTGCAAGCGCGATAAAATTGTTGGAAAGGATGGAGAATAAAATGAGAAAGGCAGAAGAAAAACACCATGAAATTAGTCTCGGGCAACTGGATGCCTTAAAAGCAGCGCTTTTCCCTGGAAATGGACTTCAGGAGCGGGTAGAAAACTTTCTTAGCTTTCAGATCAATACGCCCGACTTTATCGGCGCTATTCAAGCCGTTTTGGATCCATTCGATTACCGCTTCAACATACTTATTGAGGATGAACAAGCTTGAACTTCGGAAAGAATTCCTTGAAAAGCGGGTAGAATTGACCCAGGAGGAATGGCATCAGAGGAATGAGAAAATTAAAATCTTATTCTTTCAAGAGATATCTGTTGAAAAGGTAGATGTGCTGCATACATTTTTACCAATAACAAAGCATAATGAGATTAACGTCTGGCCTATCATCAGCCAGCTGCGAGCTATGAAGCCACAGCTAACTATACTCACGTCGAAAAGTGACCTAAGTAGCTTTACCATGACAAGCTTTATTTTAAAACCAGAAACAATTATTACAGCCAACAGGTGGGGCATTCCTGAGCCTGACTATGCGGAGTCGTTCGAGGACCAAAAAATAAACATGATTTTGGTGCCACTGCTCACTTTTGATAAAAAAGGTCATCGGGTAGGATACGGCAAGGGTTTTTACGATCGTTTTGTACAAAAATGCGCAAAAGATGTTATCAAGGTGGGCCTGTCTCTCGAAGCTCCGGTGGATTATATTCCTGATGTTCATCCTGGAGATATGCTGCTCGACTATTGCATTACCCCTAAGCAGGTGTACAAATTTTAGGAAAAATACCAGAGGGGGATGAAGGCTATTTTAAACGCAACTTCATCCATGCTATACTGTTACTCGACCCATAAAGAGAATTATATTTATGTTTTGTTTAATTAAAACATTATATTTTAGCTTTATTTTTAGTCATTTACAGAAATTTGATGTTTAAAAGCCAACCGTGAGATACTATCAACTTGACTTTTTGAGGGGGTTAATGCTAATCATCATGACCATCGACCATCTCAAGAGTTCCATAGCAAAAGTAACATTTTCCCCTTTGGTTTTTTCTCCTCCGCGCTAGGCTTCGTGTTTTTATCTGGCCTGGCAGCTGGCATATTAGCCCAAATAAAGCTGTTAAACTGCAACCTATCGATAGTGTGGAAAAAATAACAAAGTAGCCTTAGACGTGTCACCTACATCACAGTTGGTTTTATTGCCCTAACCATTTGATATTTTCCAGGTGGCCCAGCAAGAACATCTACATCGAAGCCAACCATTTTCAGGTCGCGCTTAAATTGACCCTTAGCACAATAGGTCACCAAAGCGGCTCCCGGCTTCATTATGCTATATAATTTCTCTAGTACTGGAATCTCCCAAAGCTCCGCTTGCTTGTTTGGTGCAAAAGCATCGAAATATACCAGATCATATGTATATTCCTGAGGTTTAAAATCTTCAAATTTTAGTGGCCATTTGGTGAAATGAAACCACTCATCAATAGCGACTGGCTCCTCCCATTCACACATATGCAGCCGCTGATTGAGCTCCTGCATTTTCGCTTCCTCCTCTGTAGATCGCGCAATTTTTTTAACATACGCTAACTGATCTATCACCGACAGGTCCAGGGGGAAGGGTTCCAGGGTGGTAAAGTCTATGCGGTGGTGATCGTTTCGCATATGTTGCCAGGTCAACAGCACATTTAATCCTGTACCAAAACCAATCTCCAAAATTTGTAAAGGCTGAATGGGCTGAACTGCCAATTGATATCGCAGGCCCATGTCGATATAAACATGCTGCGATTCCTGCGCAGGACCGTGAAAGGAATGGTAGGTTTCGTCGAGTTCGGGTACATACAAAGTAAATGAGCCGTCTTCTGTAGCCATAATCTGTACTGCTGGCATATTATGCGCCTCCCAACTGATCGCTATCCTGCTTCACTTCAACGGCATAGATTAAAACAGTGGCATAGGCCGATACCCCCTCCGCGCGTCCCACAAATCCAAGTCGCTCCGTAGTGGTTGCTTTAAGGCTAATGTCCTCCTCCCTCACCGCCATCACCTTGGCAAGTGTTGTCACCATTTCTGGAATATATGGATTGATTTTAGGTTGCTGCAGGCAAACCGTTGCATCGATATTACCCACCTCATAATTTTTCCCACGCAGCAAGTCAATCACTTTTTTCAATAGTATTTTGCTGTCAATCCCTTTGTAAGCACCATCCGTATCCGGAAAATGGAAGCCAATGTCACGTAAATTGGCAGCCCCAAGGAGAGCGTCACAGATTACATGTATCAGCACATCGGCATCGGAGTGCCCCAGCGCACCTTTTGAGTGCGCCAACTCAATACCTCCCAGCCAGAAAGGAAGTCCCTCCTTCAATTGATGTACATCATACCCAAATCCAACGCGTATATTCATAGAGATATTTTTTAAGTTTAATTTGGGCGTCCGGGCAGGCTCTTCGATACAACTCCGGGCACTCCCTAAGCCCCTCCCTTACCGGGGTTTCCTCTGCGATCCTTGACGCGGCAAAGCGACTATCTTTTCGCTGCATAATGCAGCGTAGAGGAATTTTCTTCCCGTAAAATAGTTCGTGCCATACGTTGTATGTCTGCGGCTGTTACGCGTTGAATACGCGCCGATCCCTGATTTACCGTTTCGGGGTCGCCCAACATAGCCGCATTGGCCAGGTTCATCGCCCGGCTTAGAAGCTCTACTTCACCAAAAACAAGTGTAGTCTCTGCCTGGTTTTTTACCTTTTCCAGTTCCTCGCTTTCTATCAACTCTTGCTTTATCTCCTCCAATATAGCTTCAATTTCCTGATCCGCTTGTTCCAGTGTTATTCCCTCGTGTAGCATCCCGCTGATCACGAGTAAACCCGGATCGGCCGAACCTGTTACATAAGCATGCAGTTCGCTAAAATAAGCTTTCTCTTTTACCAATTTACGGAATAACCTGGAGGAGTTTCCTCTGCCTAGTATGTCGCTGAGTAAATCTGCCGCTTCATAATCCTCAGAGGTGCGGCCCGGCATGTGGTAAACTTTATAAAGGGCATCAAGTGGTACATCAGCTTCTACGTGCATCACCCGCTTTTCTTGCTGAGGAGGCTCCACGGGAAGTGTCCGACTATCACGTTTCCCACCAGGTATGGGACCGAACCATTTCTCAGCCAGCGCGACTACCTGGTCGAAATCTATATTTCCGGCAACGACCATGATGGCGTTATTTGGTACGTAATATTGGTAGAAGAATGCTTCCACATCCTGTAAGGTAGCCTCTTCAATATGTGAAATGTCTTTTCCGATGGTAGCCCACTTATAGGGATGTTCCTGATAGGCCAAGGGCCGTAATTTTAACCAGACATCTCCGTACGGCTGGTTCAGATACCGCTGTTTGAATTCTTCTATCACCACCTTGCGCTGAACTTCTAACACCCCGGGGTCGAAAGATAGGCTCAGCATCCTGTCGGACTCTAGCCAAAATGCGGTTTCAATATTTTCAGCAGGTAAAGTGATATAGTAATTCGTGATGTCAGTACTGGTAAAAGCATTATTGTCCCCTCCCACCCTTTGCAAAGGCTCATCATAAGATGCAATATGTTTTGACCCGCCGAACATCAGATGCTCGAATAGGTGGGCGAAACCTGTTTTTTCCTCGTCCTCATCCCTTGATCCAACTTTATATAAAATATTTAGAACCGCTAATGGAGTCGATTTATCCTCATGGACATATACTTCCAAGCCATTAGCCAGAACAAAATGTTGATATGCTATCATAGTTTATTTTACCCAATACGCTACAAAAATAACAAATACATTGATGGAATGATCTAATCTCTTAAATTTAGGTTCTTTTAAACGTCAAAAATTTTTTTTATGCGAGAACCAATTAAAGTCGGCTTAAGCGCATTTGGTAAGGCATCTACAATATTTCACGCCCCCCTGTTACATGCACACCCCAATTTTATACTTTCTTCTGTTGTGGAAAGGACCAAAGAAAATAGCAGGGATTTATATCCACAAGTGACCATAGTACGGTCATTTGACGAGTTGATCGCTGATCCGGATATTGAATTGATTGTAATCACGACACCTAACCAGCTCCATTTTCCGCAGGCCAGGCAGGCGCTGGAAGCGGGGAAACATGTGGTAGTAGATAAACCCTTCACCATATATGCTGAAGATGCTGCCACGCTCATCGAAATCGCCGAAAAAACCCAACGTGTTCTAAGTGTTTTTCATAACAGACGCTGGGATAGCGACCACCAAACCGTTGCCCAAATCATTAGAGAGAACTTGCTTGGCGATGTAGTGGAGTATGTCTCACACTTCGACAGGTTCAGAAAGGAGTTGAAGCCTGAGGCATGGAGAGAGAGAGATCAGCCTGGGGCGGGAATCCTTTATGACCTGGGGTCGCATCTTATAGATCAGGCTGTACATCTGTTTGGCAAGCCGAACCAAGTGTTTGCTGATGTAAGAACACAACGGCATCATGCAGAGGCAGACGACAATTTTGAGATTATTTTATATTATACCAATCTTAAAGTAACCTTGAAGGCAGGCATGCTCATTCCGCATGCGCTCCCAAGGTTGCAGGTGATTGGTCAGGAAGGGTCGTATGTAAAATACCATATGGATGTGCAGGAAGCACATTTAAAAGAAGGGCTTGTTCTGACTAAAGTTTTGGAACCAGAAGAAAATTGGGGCCAAATATTTACTTCCTTAAAGGGAATTACAGTGAAAGGAAAAATTCCTTCGGTACCGGCTTCCTACCTCGATTACTACTCCAATATTTTTAAAGCTATCAGAGAAGGAAAGGAACTGCAGGTAAAACCTGAAGAAGCGAGATTAGTAATCGAAATAATTCAGGTGGCCATGCAAAGCCATTACGAAAAAAGAGTGATAAGCCTGCCGCTGGACTGACACGTCGAAAAAAAGGTCAACGGCTAGTGCTTTAAAAAAATAATATCGTGTAAATATATAATTTATCCTACACAGCTAATTCAAAATCGGAGATAAGTAAAAGTATGCAGGCTACTCAATAGCAACCTGCAAACTTTCTGTTATTGACGTATAGTCACTGGAAATGGAGGCGTGGTATCAACGTCAGGCTCGCCACCTGCATTGGCACGGTTTCCGTCAGAAACGCCATCCGCCCCTTTATTGGGCAAGTGGATTAATATTACTCTCAACGTACCTGTGCTGGCGCTGGTAGTTTTAAAGGTATTTTCCAGGCCCAGCGGATTGCCATTGCCACCATCGTCATCGTCGGCATAAGCATGGCTAAGCATCAGGTTATCGGATACCTCGAAAAATATCTGATGTTCCTTGGCCTCTTTTCTAACTTCCAATGTAACGTTTTCTGCAGGAGTTTCCTCTTCATTAAAAAAAGCAACAGAAACGCTATAACTAGAATTTGCCTTCAATACGATAGCATCTACGACAGGGGCAGTAGGGCCAGTCCCATCTTCATCAAAGTAAGAAGCCGTCACCACATCTGTAGCGTCTGCATTATTCGTAAACACGAGATTAACGGTGGTGATAAGTTCCTCTTCGTTAATGGGTGGTGGCGTGTCATCATCATTGTCACAAGCCATCATTAAACTTCCAAAAATTACGGCCATAGGCACTAAGCGAAATAAATTGTAAAACTTCATTTTGTAAATAGTTAAAGTAAAAAATAAAAAAAATTATCGTGTTCCTCCAAAGTTGTATTTCAACCGAAGGATAAAGTTTCTGCCGGGGTCATCAGCATAATATCGAAAGTTGTTCATGTAATCCCGGTAAGCGACATTGAACAAATTTGCAATTTCAAAGCCTATATTGATTGTCTGTTTTCCGATCGCCACTGTTGCACCCGCATCGAATCCTACCAGTTGATAGGCATCTGGTACAGGTGCGAAGTCAAAGCTTCTTCCTTCGGGTATGGTGTAGAAATCTTCAAGCGAAGGTGGTGCATTTCTTTGTTTGGAAACCGTTGTCAACGTCGTAGAGATCGTAATATCTTCAAAAGCTCCAGCCTTTTTAAAACCATATTCAAGGCGATGCGTAAATCGGTCTGCCGGAATGAAGATGAGTTCATCACTTTTCTTTTTATCATTTGCCCGAACGATTGATGCTTTACCCTCATAAAAAATGGAAGAAGTAAGGTTGTATTTTGCCCTTAGGTCCAATCCATGGAATTCTGCAGCCGTTTGTTCATATTGAAAAACAGGAAAAAATCCTCTGATCGTAAGGCGTGTATTGGTCGGTCTTAGGTATATAAAATTTCTGATGTAATTATAATAGACACTAGCCTCAACGCTAAGTGGACCTGTTTCATAGGTCAGCGTGTTTATCCATTTCAGGGCCTGTTCGGTATCAAAATCGTTGATACCAAGTTGGTTTGGTTCAGCTTTAATGATCAAACCTTCCTCAATTCTGCCAATGGCATGGTGGACCCCTTCACTAAATAATTCATTGATATTTGGAGGCCGCCAGGCTGTGGCAAGGGTGGTTTGGAGAATGAAATGGTCGGAAAACTGGTAGGAAGCACCTACTGTAGTAGAAACATTGTTGAAGTTTCCACTATACCTTTTCACCTCGTTTTCTCGGTCACGTCTTACTACCTGAAGGGTACGAAAGTCGTATCTTAGTCCGGCTTCCAGGCTTAGTCGGTCGAGAGCGATATTTTCGATGATATAAATACCACCGGAATAATTTTTGTAATTTGGTACCAGAGGCCTTGTTCCTGTTTCAACCACATCATTTTCGTTTTTCTGAAACATACCCTGCAGACCAATTTCTCCGTTCAACTTTCCTATAGCGTCATGTTCTAGTACAGCATCCAATGTGCTGGTGCCAAGTTCCATCAAGAGTGCTGGCCTGTCAGATCGACCACCTCGTCTAATGTCAAACTCTTGTCTATTGTTGAATTGTCCGCCATATGTTAGACTTATTTTACCTACATCGAAAAATTGTCGATGGATGGAGGCTTTCAGAAGCTGGTGGGAGATTTTCTGTTTAGGATTGTTGATATCGTAAGAAAATGGATCTTCATACCGTGGCTTCTGAGTCTGAATAGAAGTAATAAAATTTTCGTAGTTACCCACATGGGCGCTTCTAAGAATACCCAGCTCGGTACTAAAATAGCTGTAAAACAGATCAGCACCCCAGGTTGCGTTATGAAAGCCGGTAGCTGCAGAAAAGTTAAGCTCTTCCAACCCTGTGTTGGTCAATCTATAGTCGGCAGCTTGGGCATCGCCCGCTTTTTTTAACGTTCCCTGTAATCGCCATCCCAGCCCTTTCAATCTCGCACTGCCACCCTCAATCCACGAAGACAAGACGACCATGCCATTATTAGATATGCCCACCAGGTTTAACTCACCAGATAGGCCCTGTGCCTCGGGTAAAGGGGCCGGCTCTACCAGAACAACTCCGCCAATGGCGTCGGCACCATATCGCACAGATTCCGCGCCTTTAATCACCGATAATTCCGTCGCTATAAATGGATCTATTTCAGGAGCATGTTCTGATCCCCATTGCTGGCCTTCCTGCCTAATCCCATTATTTAATATCAGTATTCTGTTGCTGTGTAAGCCATGAATTACAGGTTTGGAAATGGTTGGGCCCGTTTGTAGCATGGTAACCCCCGTTAACGCTTGTAAGGATTCTCCCAATGATGTTCCACTGCTGCGCATCATTTCAGACGCCGATAGTGTGACTTTAGGCTGTATGGGTTTCGCTTCCTGAACACCCAAAACGGTTATTTCATCCAGCACCTTGGATTCTTGCTCCAGAAAAAATGTATAGGGTTGGTCTTCGGTAAACATCACGGTTTGCTGAAGCTCTTTGTATCCAAGGTAATGAATGTCAATTACGAATTCACCTGGACAAAATCCCCTTATTTCAAAGGTTCCATCGTCATTGGTTATTGTACCCCTATTCAATGTATCAATCCAAATAGCAGCCAAAGCCAGAGGGTTTTTGGTTTTTTCATCAAGTAAAATTCCCTTAAGTACCAAATTACAATTGCTGCCTCCTATCTCCTGCGCCAGCGCAGAAACAGCTAGAACGAATATGATGAGGAAAAACAAGATGATCGACTTCAATAGTAGCTAATTTCAAGAATTCAAACGCAAATATAGGTAATGCAATAATGTTGCAAAAGAAAAAAGGACAATTATTTTATGAGGATGATAAATAGGCTATGGATAAAAAAAGAGAAAAGGATAATTAGATCCTGGAGGTAAAGAAATGAATCAGGCTGTAACCCAGATCGGTCAGCTTTTCTGTAAGCTTGAAAGAATTAGTATTTCTGTCTTTCTTTTCCGATTCACCTAGGAAGTCTGTGTGTTTAAACTTATGAATGATGTAAAAAATGAAATTATAAGACAAAATTGTTGCAGAGGTATCTTCAGGCTTTGCGATTGCTTTAGAAGCGTCATCCTTAGCACTTGGCTTCGCGGTTGCATGCGGTTTAAATTGCACTTGGTCTACCGCGACAGAGGTTGCCCCTTCAGTAGTAGATTTTTCCGCTTTAATACTTGCATGCTCAGTATTATTATTATCCTTGGATTCTGCGCTGATCGTACTGCTGCCAGCAATACATAAACCAAACGTGCCTATTAAAAATAGCACAAGGAATAAGGATATCTGCGACAAGAACTTTATCATGACCAAAGATAAGAAAAATAAATCATTTACAAATAGGCTTTTAATAATATTCCATTATTAAATTATTAAATTGGAAGGTTACATCAATAGTGATGTAACCTTCAAAAATTTGCAGAAAAGGGATATCCTTTATTAATCTTTATGCTTTCCTGCCGTTTTTTTACAACAGGCTGGTAGCTTATCATAGGCTTTTGCATCGGCGTCAACATCATCTGCATCATATCCAACCTTACTGACGGCTTGCTTTATTTTCCCGGGGTTCGTCTTCTTTGATTTGTAGTGAACTGTAAGAATTCCCGACTCCACATCCAGATCAGCCTTACTCACTCCTTTTTCAAAAGCTAAATCTTTTTCAATAGCTGCTTTGCACATAGTACAAACAGCAGATGTTTGAATTTTTACTTCTCCATCTTTATTATCCTGAGCAAATGCTGCGGAAAACATAAATAATGGCAATGCAAGCCCAAATATTAATTTCTTCATAATCTTAATTTTTAATGTACGGTGTTTCGTTGTTATTTATTTAAAGGTAATCGTAGTCCGGCGTAATACATGCGGCCAATAATCGGTCCCCAAATCATCGATGCATCAAATTCGGTACCAAAAGGATCATCTGAACCTAAAATCGGGTTTTTCTGCTTAAAATTTCCCAGGTTTTCGATCCCTACGTAGATTTCCCACTTTCTAAAAGCCTTGGTCACCTGCGTATTAATTGTTAAAAAATCCTGCGATGATCTTTTGTTGGATAGCGCAGGACTGTCCGTTGTTCCATCAGGAAGTCGTTGTGCGCCTACCCACTTTGCCGTGAAATCGACTTTCCAGATGTCGAAGCGTGTAACATAAGAAGCATTGATGAAAAACCGATTTTTTGCGATCATCGGTACTTCGCGAAGGGCTCCATTGATAGAAGCTCTCACATCGTAAAATTTATAGGCAGTTTTCATACTCAGACTTTTAGACAAATCATAGCTCACTTCTGCCTGAAAACTGTTTGCAAAAGATCTTCCTTCGAGATTATAAAAACGTATCAGATTCGGGTCGGTGTCTCGATCTGCTATGAGTTGATTATTGAACTGCGTTCTAAAAAATTCAAGATCTAAGATGGCAACTTTATCACTGATATAGAAAGTTTTATTGATGCTTGCCCCCATGTTCCAGGCAATTTCCGGTCGTATTTCTTCTTCCACCACGGCTCTTCGTGCGCTTATCAGCAAAGGAAAATTTTCGGCATATACGTTGGGCACCCTGAATCCCCGCCCTGCAGATAGCCTGATAGCTGTAGTAGCATTGAGATCGTATAAGGCGTGGAATCTTGGGGTGTGCACAGTACCGTAAAGATTGTGATGATCCATGCGGTATCCTGCTACCAAAGTAAATTTGTCGAGTCCATGAAAGGTGTATTCAAAAAATAAGCCAGGTACTGATTCCTGCCGTGTGAAGGTTGAATCGTTATACTGCTCGTCGTAAGCATCAAATAAATAGGAGAGGCCTGTTTTATACTGGTGGTTCGAATTACCAATAATTGATTGAAAGATCAGGTTGGCGTTTACCGTCTTTTGGTTGCCGCTGTAGTCATTTAAGCCAAAAAATGCATCCTGGTCATGATAGGTACCTGAGGTAATTAATCCCAAACCCATATACGGTTTGTGCGGAAACAGGATAGCGTTTTTTGCAAAGACCTCATACCTTCGGGTCACATCACCGAAGCCATAGGAGGAGGTAGATCCCTTGTCACCTGCTCTAAAGGAGGTCTGTCCACCAGTCCGCTCTTCGCTCAGCGCTTTGACGCCAAATTGAGATGTAAATCGCTCCCCCTGATACTTCATGCGCCATAAGCCATTGATCTGCGTAAATAATGGCGTCTCCAGGAAGCTGTCTTCGTTTTCATCGACCCGGTTGCTTTGGTTGCTTCCATGCAAAAGAATGCCCGTGCTCCATCGATCGTTGAGCTTGTGGGCCAGGGTTACGTTTGCCTCTAGCCTACCCATGGAGTTGCCATATAAATTCAGGAAGAAAGGTTCGCTGTTTTCAGGCTTCTTTAATTCTACATTGATCTGGCCAGTCATAGATTCATAGCCATTTAAGACCGAACCTGCACCTTTGCCCACGTCTATAGAAGAAATCCACGTACCAGGTATATAAGAGAGCCCATAACTATTTGCAAGTCCCCTGACGAATGGTATATTTTCGATCATGATCTGGCTGTAGGTACCGTCAAGCCCCAGCATTTGAATTTGCTTTGCTCCGGAAACAGCGTTGGAAAAGGAGACATCTACTGATGCATTCGTTTCAAAGCTTTCGGACAAATTACAACATGCCGCTTTGAGCAATTCTTTGGAGGTAATCACTTCAGTTTTTATAGCCTCCAGGCTATTAAGAAAGGAGGCAGAAGATTTGATGGTTACCTCATCAAGGTTCTTTCCGGATGCCAAAGTAACCCTAATATATTTTTGGTCGGTAATCTGTATCGTATCGTTATTATAGCCAATAAAGCTCAATATTAGGATAGAAAACCCTTCTTTTCGAGGAATAGAAAAAGTACCGTTTTCATCGGCGATAGTTCCGGTTGTACTTCCTTGCCAATATATGTTGGTGCCGGGAAGGGGTGATTCTACCCCTTGTTCGTCAAGCTCAAGCACAAGGCCTTTCAGGTCTTGTGCAAAGGCAGGCAGCCATTGCAGGCTTATCAGAAAAAGTAGGATGTTAAATTTTTGCATAGGAGTTTAATTTTTGATTATTAAGGAGGGTCGTCAAAAGAGTTGACCGCTAAAATGCTTTTAAATGAACTGCTTGTATAAGAGTAAGTAGTTGAATTAAAAGCCTTAAATCAAAAATTTTTGAATCAAAGTCAGCAAACTGCGTCCGTATCGATCGGGTAGGTGAGGTGTTGTTGATAAGTAGGTAAACTTATCAGTAGAAATTTGGGTAGTCTCAGGGTATTGAAACTGATAAATGACAAACAAGGCGTTACTGAGCGACAATGGTAAAAAAGAAGTACTGCCAGTCTCAGAATCCAGATGTAAATGTGTAGAAGAAACACTACAGCAATCCGCTTTCTTCAAGTCATCACCGACAGTTTTTTTTGCCTTTTCCGTATCGCAACAAGCATCTTCAACAGCTGAACCTATAGTCTTTTCACCGCTCATGAAGCACTCATGTATATTTACAGCCATACCTATCGTAGAGATAAGCATCGTAAGCAGTAATAAGGCACTTGTCAGTTTTAAATGCAATTTCATCGTGCTACAAATATAATCAAATTATATGATTTCATAATGCTAACGATTTTTATGTGTGGTAGTTGTGCTGAACTTGCCATGTAATTTTATACCTTTATTTTTTAAAACCGGGTATTTATGATTAGCTGGGATGATTTTACAAAGGTAGATCTAAGGATAGGAACCATCATTGAAGTTGATGATTTCCCGGACGCACGAAAACCTTCGTATAAATTAAAGATTGATTTTGGTGGTGAACTAGGTATAAAAAAAACAAGTGCTCAAATCACCGTTCACTACAAAAAAGAGGATCTGCGGGGTAAACAAGTGTTGGCAGTGGTCAATTTTCCTCCTAAGCAAATAGGTTCATTTATGTCGGAAGTTTTGCTCACAGGTGTTCCGGATGAGAACGGTGTTGTAGTATTGGTTTCGGTGGACAAAGCAGTGCCTGATGGCGTTAATTTATTTTAATAATGCAAGAAGAAGTAGAAATTAGAAATCTTAGCGAAGAAGATCTTCCCGCTATGCATGAAGCTTTTACGAAGGCGTTTTCAGATTATTCAGTCAATCTAAGATTAAACTCCGACCAATTTTACCATAGAATCGTCGAGAAACTGGGGATTGACTTCAGATATTCTGTCGGTGCATTTGAAAAAGAAAAATTGGTGGCTTTTATATTTATTTGTGTAGGTCAGTATAAAGGGCATTCCGTGGCATACAACGGCGGTACAGGCGTTATTCCGGCTTTTAGAAAGAAAAATTTATCCCTGAAGTTGTATCAACATGTTTTTAACATCCTACAAGACACGGCGGTAAAAGATCATGTGCTGGAGGTAATATCGGATAATGAAAAAGCCATTGGTGCATATGAAAAAATCGGTTTTACCAGAACGATACTCTACCATTGTTATAAGCTTACCAGTGCGAAAATGCTGCAGCAAAATGAAAAATTTAGGGTTGAAATTTCCACTGATCTGGAAGAGATTCTGCGGTTGAATCTCGGTGAAACAAATCCGTCTTATTTAGATGCAAATGAAAACCTGAAATCAAATGGTTTAAAAGAGATGGTACTGGTAGTAAAGCAGCAAAACGAAGTAGCGGGGTATATCGTTTTTCAACCAAAAAATGGAAGGATTTCTCAGTTTGCGGTAAATAAGAAATTTCGGAGGCAAGGAATCGGTACTGCACTCGTCGCCGGCGCCTACCAGCACGCTGAGCAAAAGTATCTTACAGTATTAAATGTGGATACCAAAGCCAGAGAGGTAATGGCATTCTTGAAATATGCAGGTTTCGAAAATCAGGTGGATCAATACGAAATGAGCTATACCCGGAGTAGCTAAATCCAGCCATGCTTTATTTTTCCAACCTTGATGCGATAACCCACGGAAAGCAACTACAGCTAGTTGAAGATAAAGTCGTTACTGACCTCCTGACGGATAGCCGAAAACTGTTGGTTTCTCCGGGTGCCGTTTTTTTCGCTATTCAAGGCACCAGGCATAATGGTCATCAATTTATTCCCGACCTGTACCAGAAAGGGGTACGGCAATTTGTGGTGCAGGATCAACAGCTTTCTATTTTGGCATTTCCGGGCGCAAATTTCCTCTTGGTAGCAAATTGTATCGATGCTTTGCAGGCCATAGCATCGTATCATCGACAAATGTTTTCTGTACCAGTCGTCGGCATCACGGGCAGCAACGGAAAAACCATTGTAAAGGAATGGTTGAGTGAGCTCTTGGCAGAATACTTTAATCTCGTAAAAAGTCCTAAAAGCTATAATTCTCAGCTTGGGGTGCCGCTCTCTGTATGGCAATTGCAGGCCAGGCATGAGCTGGCCATTTTTGAAGCAGGGATTTCAATGCCTGGCGAGATGGAGAAGTTAGTGCAGGTGATCAGGCCTACGATTGGCATATTTACAAATATTGGCACTGCACACGACGCAAATTTTAAGGATGAGCAGGAAAAAATCATAGAAAAGGCGGTGCTCTTTCATGAGGCCGACCTTGTGATATACCGAAGAGATCATGCAAAAATTCATGAGATTTTGGTTCAAAATCGACCCGACAACCAGGAATTATTGGATTGGGGGAATGACAGCGAGGCGCAGTTGAAAATCATTCGATGTGACAGAGGCCCCATGTCCGCAGAACTTAATCTTTTATACCGATCGGCAGAACTTAGCCTCACCATACCGTTTAACGACGAAGCTTCTATAGAAAATTGCATGCATTGTATCGCTTTTATGCTGCATGAGAAAATAGCTTTGTCGAAAATTCAAATAGCTGTGAATAGGTTGAAGAAGGTTGCTATGCGGCTGGAACTAAAGCAGGGAATTAATCAATGCTACCTGGTCGATGACACTTATAACAATGATTTTGCCGGGCTGCAGATTGCACTAAACTTTCTTGATCAACAAAAACAGCGGAATGATAAATTAGTCATCTTGTCGGACCTTTTGCAAACTGGTATGGACGAAAGTGAGCTCTATAAGAAGGTGGCTAGCGTGATTTTTGGAAAGGGCGTACGGAAGTTGGTCGGTATTGGACCCGGGTTTATGAGGCACAACGCGCTATTTGATGACAGAACGACATTTTTCGAAACTACAAAGAATTTTTTGAATGTTTTCCAACCTGCAGACTATAACAATGAGCTTATTCTGATTAAGGGCGCCAGAGTTTTTGAATTTGAGCAAATTGTAAAACAACTTCAGCAGAAGATTCACGGTACTGTGCTTGAAATTAGTCTGGATGCCCTGACCCATAACCTCAATTACTATAAGAGTAAACTTCGTGCTGGTGTAAAATTGATGGTGATGGTAAAAGCTTACGCCTATGGTAGTGGAAGTTTTGAGGTGGCTAATTTACTGCAATTTAATAAAGTAGATTATCTTGCTGTGGCGTATGCCGATGAAGGCATCGCTTTGCGTGAAAATGGCATCCACCTTCCTATCATGGTGATGAACCCCTCAATGGATAGCTTTAATAAGCTTCTCAGATACCAGCTGGAGCCAGAAATCTTTAGCCTGAATCAGCTAGGTTACTTAATCGCCCATATGACCGAGATTAGGAAAGAAATAAAAATTCATCTCAAACTTGATACAGGAATGCATCGTCTGGGGCTGGCAGCAGAGGAAATTGAGGAAGCAATGGGAAATATAATTCCATGTCCTTTTGTAAAAATTGCTACGGTATTCACCCACCTTTCAGGGGCAGACGAGGAAGCGCATAATGAGTTTTCGAAACAGCAGATGCATCTTTTTGAAGCCATGGCGGGCCAGATCGAAAGGGT
This sequence comes from Marivirga sp. ANT-B6, assembly GCA_001683905.1. GTDB lineage: Bacteria > Bacteroidota > Bacteroidia > Cytophagales > Cyclobacteriaceae > ANT-B6. The sequence continues at coordinate 3,200 of LXQK01000093.1, read as the reverse complement.
ACTACAGAGGCCGGTGATCAAACACGTTTTAAATTCTGCGGGAATTGTACGTTTTTCTGCACACCAATATGATATGGTTCGGCTGGGGATTGGCTTATACGGCGTGGAAGTAAACCAAATTGCGCAACAGGATCTTTTGCCAATCAGCGTGTTAAAAACCAATATTTCGCAGATAAAGAAAATAAAAAAGGGCGAGACCATCGGCTATAGCAGAAAAGGGATAGCAACAAAAGACCTGGTCACCGCGACAATAGCCATAGGATATGCAGATGGCTACAGCCGCGGCTTCAGCAATGGCAAAGGGCAAGTAGTAATCAATGGTGCTTTAGTGCCGGTAATTGGGAATGTTTGTATGGATATGACGATGGTGGACATCACCGGGATCCCTGCTCGTGAAGGTGATGAGGTAATTATTTTTGGTCCTGGGCAATCGATTAAAAAGTTGGCGGACTCGCTGGGCACAATTCCTTACGAGATATTAACAAACATCAGTGAAAGAGTAAAGCGAATTTTCTATAGTGAATAATCGCCTCCTCCATCAAAGTCTATTCCAATACGCTTCTTTAAGTTTAAGTCAAACCCCTATTTAATTGATTATAAAAATCGAAAATATTTTGCGAATGGTGCCGTTTAGCTATATCTTGCAGTTTATAATTAGTCTAAATAAGGTGGTAAAAATAAAGAGTGTGGCGGACCTTAGACCAGGGGAAAAAGGTATCATAAAGGGTTTTTCTGATGCTGAATTATCACTTAAGCTGCTGGAAATGGGCTGCCTGCCTGGTTCAGAAGTAAGGTTTAAATATGCAGCACCCTTCGGAGATCCTATCTGTATCTGGATTTCCGGATACCAGCTTTCCTTGAGGTTGCAAGAGGCTTCTACCATTTCATTGGAATAGCATATCCATGCCAGAGAAACCAATCATAAAAATTGCCCTAATCGGCAACCCTAACGCCGGGAAGTCCTCACTATTCAACCATCTTACAGGGATGAATCAAAAGGTGGGAAATTTCCCGGGTGTAACGGTTGACAAAAAAACTGGTTCATGGAAGATCAACGAGTTTTTGCAGGCCCGAATCATCGATTTACCCGGGACCTATAGTATCTATCCCCGCTCACTGGACGAAAAAGTAGTCTTTGATATATTAAGTGATGCAACTAATCCACTTTATCCTGATGTGGCTGTTGTCATTGTCGATGCATCCAATTTAAAAAGGAATCTTCTATTATTTACCCAGGTCAAGGATTTAGGTGTGCCGGTGGTGTTGGCGCTGAACATGGTCGATACCGCTTCAAGATCCGGTATAAAGATCGACCTGGATGCACTCAAGAAGGAGCTAAAGGTTCCGATGGTTTGCATCAATGCCCGAAAAGGAGAAGGGCTGGTTGAATTAAAAGAAACGCTTGCCAATGTAGCTGAATATCAATCGGCACCATTCTACGATGTTCAGCCTTTAGCACCCGAGCTGATACCGTTGATGTGTGAGAAATTTAATATCGACAATTCCTACCGTGCCTATCAGCTGGCGCAGCAGTTTGAAGATATCACCATCCTGCCTACAGCAGAAAAGGACTGGATTAGGGAGCACAACCTCAAATTTCAGTTCGAGCGAGGTCGGTTACAGGCGAAAGAAACCATTTCCAGGTACGAGCTCATCAATGATCTTGTCGCGAAAACGGTAAGTTATAATTTCCCTACCTCTGAAGATAAAGTTACCAGACGGCTTGATAATATATTTACGCACAGGTTTTTTGGTTATTTAATTTTTCTGGTCATTTTATTTTTAATTTTTCAGGCCATATTTGCCTGGGCGGCATTACCTATGGATCTCATTGACCTTGGATTCTCAAACTTAAGCCAATGGCTTTACGAGGTGTTGCCGAAGGGACCACTTTCAGACCTTTTAACGCAGGGAGTCATTCCTGGAGTCGGCGGGGTGGTTATTTTCATTCCACAGATTGCGATCTTATTTGCTTTTATTGCCATCCTCGAAGAGTCAGGATACATGTCCCGGGTGGTATTCCTGATGGATAAGATTATGCGAAAGTTTGGTCTGAATGGGAAAAGCGTGGTCCCCCTTATTTCCGGTGTGGCTTGTGCTATCCCAGCAATCATGGCCACACGCAGCATCGACAACTGGAAAGACAGGCTCATCACTATATTTGTAACCCCTTTAATTGCATGTTCGGCCAGATTGCCGATATATACGATTTTAATTGCGCTGGCCGTTCCCGACTTGCGCATTTGGGGAATATTCAACCTCCAGGGGCTGGCTTTATTTGGCATGTATCTTTTAGGATTTGCTGCGGCTTTACTTTCTGCGTTGCTGATGAAGGTGATCCTTAAAAGCAAGCAGAAGAGCTTTCTGATCATGGAATTGCCGGTATATCGAATGCCCCGATGGAAGAATGTTGGCTTTACGATATATGAGAAGGTGACGGCTTTTGTTTTTGAAGCCGGTAAAATTATTGTGGCTATTGCTATCATTCTTTGGGTCCTGGCCAGTTACGGCCCTTCGGATAAAATGGCGATGGCCGAGCAACAGGCTATTTCAAGTTTTGGTGGTGAAGCATATGCTGAGGAGGAGTACAATGATCGATTAGCTTCGCTGAAGTTGGAGCAGTCCTATGCGGGAATTTTTGGAAGGGCGATTGAACCGGTTATCCGACCTCTGGGATTCGACTGGAAAATTGGTATAGCATTGATCACCTCCTTTGCAGCAAGAGAAGTTTTTGTGGGTACAATGGCCACCATCTACAGTATAGGATCACATCCTGATGACGAAAAGTCGATTAAGGATAGGATGAAGTCGGAGATAAATCCCGACACGGGAGGCGTGAGATATTCAATGGCAATGTCGTTCTCTTTGCTTATTTTTTATGCATTTGCAATGCAATGCATGAGTACTTTGGCTATTGTATACCGCGAAACAAAAGGATGGAAATGGCCTTTAATACAACTGGTCTACATGACTGGCCTGGCATACGTGTCATCTTTTATCGTGTTTCAGCTTTTAAAATAGACATGCATCATTCCCGATCCAGCATGCCAAATTCACTCAAGGCAATATTTAATTCCTGAATGGATGGTCTTTTTTAATTACTACTGCCTACCAGCATTGGCAATTTTACTTGCCCATCATTCATTTATTTCACCGCTTCTCCCGCCTCCAGATCCTTCTCAATGTTGAAATAATCATAA
>LXQK01000092.1 GCA_001683905.1 Marivirga sp. ANT-B6 | reverse complement strand
ACCACTATAGTACGGCTTGGCAGATTTTCTCGAATCCGCCACGCTGGTTTGTCCCATAATCGCCTCTTTCGATTTATAGATCGTCTTAGGTGTGATATCATGTTCGATATTATAAGCAAGCTGGATGGCTCTACGGCGGTTTGTTTCATCCATCGCCACCTGCATCGAGCCTGTCACCTTGTCGGCATACATGATCACGCGCCCCTGTTCATTTCGTGCAGCGCGGCCAATGGTCTGTACCAGCGAGCGCTCGTTTCTCAGGAAGCCTTCCTTATCAGCATCCAAAATGGCCACCAATGACACCTCGGGCAAGTCCAGCCCTTCACGGAGGAGGTTTACCCCAACCAATACATCGAAAACGCCCAGCCTTAAGTCACGCAAAATTTCTACCCTATCCAACAGGGTCACTTCAGAGTGGATATAGCGGCATTTTACCGATGCCCTTTCCATAAATTTGGTCAGTTCCTCAGCCATTCGTTTGGTAAGTGTCGTTACCAATACCCTTTCGCTCTTTTTTACGCGGATGTCGATTTCTTCCAGCAAATCATCGATTTGATTTAGGCTAGGCCGCACTTCTATCTGAGGGTCAAGCAATCCGGTCGGACGAATAATCTGCTCTACCACGATTCCCTCAGTTCGCGTTAGTTCGTAATCTGCAGGGGTTGCACTGACAAAGATTACCTGATTCATCTTATCTTCGAACTCGTTGAAAGTAAGTGGCCGGTTATCCAATGCGGAGGGAAGGCGGAAACCGTAGTCGACCAGGTTAATTTTCCTGGATCTGTCACCGCCCCACATCGCCCGCACCTGTGGCACCGTTACATGGCTCTCATCAATTACCATTAAAAAGTCTGGCGGGAAATAGTCCAGCAGGCAGAATGGCCTGCCGCCCGGTTTCCTTCGGTCAAAATACCGCGAGTAGTTCTCTACGCCTGAGCAATAGCCTAGTTCGCGCATCATTTCCAGGTCAAATTCCGTTCTTTCTTTGATTCTCTTGGCCTCGAGATACCTTTGGTCAGATTCAAAAAACCCAATTTGAGCTACCAGATCATCTTGTATCTCATGTATCGCCTGATGCAACACATCCTTTCCCGTCACAAACAAATTGGCTGGAAAGATAGAAATAATTTTTTCGTCGGCTAGCTTCTTGCCAGTATAAGGATCTATTCTTTGTATGGCTTCAATTTCATCACCGAAAAAATAAATTCGATAAGCAAAATCGCCATATGCGATGAAAATATCCACCGTATCCCCTTTAACTCGAAAATTGCCGCGCTTAAATTCAGCTTCTGTGCGACTGTATAAGATATCCACCAGCGAAAATAACAGCTGATTGCGTGAAATGATGTCGCCCTCCTGTAAACGCACGACATTTTTACCAAACTCTTCAGGATTCCCTATTCCATAAATACAAGATACTGAAGCTACAACGATTACATCTCGCCTGCCTGTAAGCAAAGAAGAGGTAGCGCTCAGACGAAGTTTTTCGATCTCTTCATTGATTGAAAGATCTTTTTCTATATATAAATTGGAGTTGGGAATAAACGCCTCGGGCTGATAATAATCGTAGTACGAAATAAAATATTCTACAGCATTCTGAGGAAAAAACTGCTTGAATTCTCCATACAGTTGTGCTGCCAACGTCTTATTATGGCATAGTACAAGGGTAGGTTTTTGTACTTCCTGAATTACATTGGCTACAGTAAAAGTCTTGCCCGAGCCTGTCACACCCAATAAAACCTGGGCTGGCTCTCGCCTGTTTACCCCCTCAACCAGTTGTTTAATGGCCGTGGGCTGATCTCCTGTGGGCTGATATTCGGAAGTAATTTCAAAATTCAAGACTCACTATATTTTGGTGGATGAACATACTATATGCAAATACAACGATTAAGAAAAAAGTTCTTTATAACGAAAAAATTAATAGCAACCAAATTAAATTAAGTAGTCGTGAGGCTAGGCATTCCAGATTTCCCAGGCTTTCTCTGCCTGGAGGTGCAACATTTCCAACCCATTTTTTACCCGTGCGCCCTTCAAAGCACACAATTCCATTAGCCGGCTTTGTTCGGGATTATAGACCAGGTCGTAGACAAAATGATGGCTGGAGATCTGGCTATAATCCAGGTCAGGTGCATCTTCGATAAGGGGGAACATGCCCAGCGGAGTTGTATGAATAATGAGGTGGCGATCGGATAAAATCTGGCTTTTGCGGAATGTAGCGTAATCTACAATACCAGGAGCTGCTGTGCGAGATACCTGGATATAGGGAACGTCAATATCTTCCAAAGCAGCAATCACTGCTTTAGCTGCTCCTCCGGCACCTAAAATTACCGCTTTGAGCGTGCTTAGCGTGCCCGCAGCAATCCACTGTTGCAAGGATAATTTAAAACCAAAATAATCAGAATTAAAGCCGGTTTTGGAACCGTCAGCATTAAATTTTACAACATTGACTGCACCGACTTTTTTGGCACTCGGGTGCAGGTTGTCAAGGAATGCAATAATTGCTTGTTTGTAGGGAATAGTCACATTCAATCCCCGCAAGCCAGGTTGGGCTGCCAGTAATGCCGGAAATTCGTTGATCTGTTTCAATTCAAACAATGCATAAGTATATCCCTCAAGATTTTCTCTGGCAAATTTTTCAGAGAAATATTTCTTAGAAAAAGAATGCTTTAAAGTAGCACCAATCAAGCCATATACTTGCTCCATTATGCCTGCGCAACATTTTTATCATTCACGCGGGCGATCAGGTCAATCGCGTAGACCAATCCGATGCCGAGCAACATAAACAGCAGTGCCTGCCACAATAGTGGATCCTGGCCGGTCAGGTCGTGATAGGCTTGAGGCATCAGGTTTTTATCCAGAAAAGGCTTTTCCACACCATGGCTATCGAGTCTGTAGTGCGTTACAATCTTCCAAGGCCAAATTTTATTGAGAGAACCTACCATAAAACCAGCTAACAAAGCGATCGTTAGATTATAATATTTGTTCAGCAACCAGGAGATGACCCTTGAAAAACTAAGAATCCCTACAGCGCACCCCATGATGAACGTGAGGATGACCGTTAGGTTAAAATCCTTGAGTGCCCCAATGATAAATTCATATTTCCCCATAATGAGCAGTAAAAAAGCACCGGAAATACCGGGCAATATCATGGCACATATGGCGATAGCGCCGGATAAGAATATAAAAATAAAAGTAGTAGGCGTTTCTGCCGGGGTAGCAATGGTAACGTAATAAGCGATAGCAGTACCAACAATACCTGCAATGATTACCCCTGCATCCCACTTGGTGATTTCCTTAGCTACCAAAATGGCGGAAATGATGATGAGGCCAAAAAAGAAAGACCAAAGCTGGATAGGGTGTGCCTCTAACAGATAGGAAATTACCTTGGCCAAAGATGCAAGGCTCAAGGCGATGCCTGCCAGCAGAACTACCAGAAAGGTACCGTTAATATGTGCCCAAAACTCTTTTATCTTAAAGCTGAACAACAGTTTCAAAGCGTTCAGATCTATAGATTTAATGGAGTTGAGCAGTTCTTCGTAAATCCCAGTAATGAAGGCAATGGTACCACCTGACACACCCGGTACCACATCGGCGCCACCCATGGCAACACCTTTAAAAAATAGGAGAATATACTTCTTTGAGTTCATGTGCGGGTATTAGGTATAATAGTGCCTTTGATTTTATCCAACTTTACATCCGCGGTCAGCATTTGAAAAAGAGATATAGATGGTGGCAGAACTTTTATTTTAAGTCGAGAAAGTGGTCGAAGGTATCGCCCCGAAGCCCTAACCTGATGGTTTCCAGAGGCACTACCTCGTTTGGAGCAATATTACCGAGGTTGACATTTGCACCTAATAGCTTGATAAACCAAACTTGTTGTGCTTTTTGTGGTGCTTCCCAAAGTATTTTTTCAAAGGGTATCTTAGTGAGGATCTCCTCCACAAGTCCTGACCTTACCTCCCCTGTCGATCTGAAAAGACCTACATTTCCGCCTTCTCTTGCCTCTCCAATCACTTTCCATGCGCCGGCATCGAGCTCGGCTTGCATTAATTTGATCCACATATAAGGAGGAATGATTTTTTCAGCATCCTTCGAGCCAACTTCCGAAAGTACCGTCACCTGTTCGGCCAATTTACTGATGTAATTACATTTGATATCATGCTCAAGGGTGATGGATCCATCGGAAACCTCAGCATAATCCAGTTCAAATTTGTCGAGTACCCTGCGATAATCTTCAAATTGGTTCCTTACAATAAATGCCTCGAACAAAGTACCGCCAAGATAGGTCGGTATACCAGCGTCTTTATATAATTTAATTTTTTCTTTTAGGTGGGGTGTAACATAGGAGGTTGCCCATCCTAGTTTAACTATATCAACATATTCGCTACAAACACTTACAAAATCTTCTGCTTCCCTAAGGCTTAGACCTTTGTCCATAGCCATAGTAAATCCCGTCTGCCGAGGTTTAAGTGTCCTCTCTGGCAAACTATTCAACGTATAATTCATCCTTTAACTACTTTTTTCTGAATTGATCAATTATTTTAAACAGTGCCTTCTGCGTTTCCAGCTTTGGAAAGAATTCAAAAAGGACTGTATGGTTATCGAAATTCAAAATTAACCCATTTTCTAAATAATTAAAGGCTTCTTTATATTTACCTGCAGCAATAAGGTAGGCTGTAATTCTATAATACAGTAAAGATTCTTCAGGCGACTCTTCTATTCCATTGGCTATCAGGTCAATAGCGCCAGCGAAGTCACCTTGTTCGTATAAAATAAATGACCAGTCAAGCCAAATATCAAAATTGGTAGGATCTAAAAAACTCGCTTCTTCATAAGCATCGATACTCGATACGATATTGCCGGTTTTATATTCTGCCTCGGCTACGGCCTGCCAATACATTTGATTTTCGGGATCCAGCTTGAGCGCACGATTGAGGAAATGTACTGCTTCGTACCATTTTTCCTGCTTATTAAGGCATGCTCCTACTCCAAATAATGCCTCATCATACATAGTATCAAGTTTCACGGCCTTTTGATAATATTTGATACCTAAATCAAAGCGCTCCAGCTTTTCATAAGCAGCGCCAATACAACAATAGGTTTCAGGGCTTGGGCCTTCATGAGATAACGTATTTTTATAGGCCTCCAGCGCTTCAGCGTATTTTTGAAGATTCATCAAAGAGTTGCCTAAATTGAAATAGGCTGAAGAAAACGTATCTTCTATCAGTATCGCATACTCGTACGCTTTAACGGCATCTTCAAAACGGCTCAACTTATTATAGACAATCCCCATATTATACCAGGCAAGCTGAGAATAGGGGTCTGCGTCAATAAATCTCTGGTAATAAGAAATGCTGCTTTCAAGCTCCCCGATTACGTCCAGGCAGTAGGCGAGCTCGTAAAGGGCATTTTCGTTTTGCATATTCTCCTCTATCGCCTCTTTATAGGCAACAATTGCCTCCTTATATTTCCCAGCACCCTGGTACGCTAAACCGATATTATAAAATATTTCATCCTTCTCTTCAGCCATCGGCAGCGCCTGATCGAATGCTTCAATTGCTTCTTTATATTTCCCGAGCAGCGAAAGAATACTCCCTTTCATCACCAGGATTTCAGTATCATTGGGTTGAAGATTATTCGCTTGCTCGAGTAATTCCAGTGCCTCATCATGCTGAAAATTATTCGATAAAACCTGCGCTTTATTCAACATCAATTCCAGGGAATATGGATATTGCACCATAGCAATATCGCAGGCTTTTAAGGCACGTTTCAATTTGCCACGCTCAAGGTAATGATGAATGATATGTTCATACACCTCCAGCTCAAAAAACTGCCTGGTATTATTTTTAAGCTGCTCTTCGAACCTTTTTATAAACTCCTTTTCTTCTTCTCTCTTCTTAAAATTCTCTGCCATGTGCGGATTTTATTAAATACCTAATAACAAGTTAGCAAATAAGATTTACTATAACTATATCACTTCCGTTATTTTTGATACAACGGAAAATTAGGAAATTAAATTTAAAACTGGCAGTTTATTTTTGATCTACAAATTATTATTGAGTAAATCCAGATCCAGCGCCTTTTTGAAATGGCTGCTTTTTTGAAGGGTTTTATGTAAAGCATTCATATGCCTTTGATTATGACAGTCGGTACCAAGAAAACTCAGCCATTTCAGGTCAATTATTTTTTCAGCTAGCTTTTTTGCTGCACCGGAATAATAGCCACTGAGAGAATTGATATTTATCTGTAACAAAGCTCCTCTTTCGACTAGTTCATGCAGCAGGCTGCTATTATTTTGCAGGTAAACATAGCGTTCGGGATGGGCCAGAACAGGCTTCAGCCCCATCGACAGTAGATTGAAGATCACATCTTTTAAAAAGGCCGGTTCATTGATATATGATGTTTCAAACAACAAGTAATCGGGACCCAGCAAAATAAATTCCTCTTTCGTCAAATCTTTGCCGACCATATCCTCCAGGTAATATTCGGCGGCAGCTTCTATCACCACGGGTATTCCCTTTGCCTTCACTGCCATTTGCACCTCCGCCAGTTTTTCCCTAATGATCTGTGGTGTATTTGGGTAATATTCTTTAATAATATGAGGCGTAGTGATAAGTTTGCTGAAGCCCAGTTCGTAAAATTGTTGGATAAGTTCAATCGATTGTTCGAGTGATTTTACGCCGTCGTCTATGCCTGGTAAAAGATGAGAATGCACATCAACCATCAGCGGTAATACAGATTTTCTTTTATTCCTGAATATTGAGAACATAAGTTATTTTTTCCCTTTAAACATGGACAACCAGGAATCACCTTGTTCCTCATCCTGGCTATAGTCGTAGTAACCATAGCCATAGCCTCCATACCCATAGGTATTATTATTTTTAAGAGAGTTCAATATGACTGCTATATTGTTGAATTGATGCGTATGCTGTAATTTGTTCAAGGTCTTGATAAACATTCTTTTTGAATAATCTGCACGAACCACATAGATAGGAAGATCCACCTTTTTCATCACCAGAATGCCGTCTGTCACGAGGCCTACCGGGGGCGTGTCAAAGATGATCATATCGTAATGTTCCTTTAGCTTTTCCAGTAAGAGATCGAATTCGGGGCTTAATATCAGTTCAGAGGGGTTGGGTGGTGTAGGCCCGGCAGGAATGTAGTCCAATGCCTCCAGCGAGGTTTTTCTAATACATTCCAACATCGTATGTTTTTTTATAAGAATGGTACTGACACCCTTTGCACTATTTTCTTCATTAAAGGCCAAATGAATCTTCGGCCGACGCATATCTACATCTACGATTATAGTCCTGATTTTCGAAGCAGCGATGATTGCGCCCAGGTTGACCGAGACAAAAGTTTTACCTTCACCGCTAATGGTCGACGTGACGGACAGAAGCTTCTGCGTTTTGATATGGATCATAAACTCCAAATTGGTTCTAATCGATCGCAACGACTCGCTGATCGCTGATTTTGGATTTTTACTGATCACCAACCGGGTGTAGTTATTTTTACCCTTGTTATAATAAGGCACAGCACCCAGTACTGGAGCATTGGTAATCTTTTCCAGCTCCGTTACGCTACTGATCTTGTTGTGAAGCAAGTAACGCGTACCTACGAAAAATAAACTGAAAATGATTCCCGAAACCGCCCCGATACCAATAATAATAAGTGACTTCGGGAAAATAGGGTCTGCCGGCAAGGTGGCCGAAGAAAGTATCACAAAATTAGTGGTGGTACCTGCGTTCGCAATTTCAAACTCGTTCTTTTTCTGCATCAACGATAGAAAAAACTCCTCATACAAAGCATAGCCCCGCTTGGATTTACTAAATTCTGTACTTTTTGAGGGTAGGTTGATAAAGTTCTTTTCTAATTGTACCCTTCTTTGATCTATGCTCCTGATATCGCGGGCCAGTTGCCGCCTGTAGGCCGCCAGCTTTTCATCGATTTCCGATTGCATGATGGCTATTTCCTGCTTTTTTCGGTTTACGGCATACGTATTCCGGTTATAGGAACTTAGCAATATTTTATACGTCCCATTCAATTTGTTCAACTCTTCCAAGACAGCTTTTATATCTGCTGGTATATTTCGGAAGGCCAGGGGAATCAGAGAAAGGGAATCGGAATCGTTGATTTGTTGCTGGATATCATCAAGATCTACAAGGCTGGTCTTCAATTCGTATTTCTGCGAATCGAGCTTTTGCATTTGCTCAATAGTTTTGTTGATATCCGATTGAAGATCGATGGTTCTGTTATCAATTGTAAATTCCTCAAAATAGTCTTCGAACTGATCAAGCCGACCTTCTGTTAGCGCAAGTTGCTCATCGAGAAAAGCAATTTTTTGAGCGTTAGCCTTATTTTTTTCTTCCTTGGTATACTCCAGGTAAAGCGTATCAATAGCGTTGACCAGATCTCGCGCTTTGTAACGATTATAATCTTTAAAGGCAATCTGTATAGTATTGGCGTTCAGGTTTTTGGGTTGCACATTTAGATTTTCCTCGAGGTATTCGATCAGGGTGCGTTCACTGTTTACAGTAAAATAGTAATTACTTGAAGCTGACCCAGCTTCAAATTTATCAGTAAGCACAAAAACAAAATCAAAATCTGGGGTAGAAATAGTTTGGTTGAAGGCATATTCGGCAGCAACTTCCTCTTCTCCCATTGAATATTTCATCAGAAATCGCTGGGGACTGAGAATGTTAATGTCGAAAGGTTTATCAAAGAAAGCCTCATTTTTGATATTGTAACTAATCTTAAATGGCGAGTTCCTGTACCTTTCATCGTTCAGGATGTTTCCATAGACGTAGTAGTTTACATCCAGATCTAACACCTTGATAACCTTATTAAAAAATAGCCTCGATTTAATCAACTCTATCTCGCCGGACAGATTGTTAAAGTTCGTATTATTTTCGGGCATATTATTGAACCCAAAAAGACTAGCTTCACTCTTTATATCCAGTTTCAGCTCCGAAGAAGACTCGTAGATGGGTTTTGTATAACGGATATAAATGTAGGCCATAGCATTGGTAACGAGCATGATAGCCAAAATCCAAGGTAAACTTTTCCGTAGAACCAGCTTGAACTTATCCCAATCGATCCCATTTAGGAAGTCATCCTGATCTTCTTCAGAAAATCGACGAACATAGCCTGTATTGTTTCTAGGATGTTCCAATGCTAACGGGATAAAATATATAGAGTGATAACACTGGTAAGCAAAGTCACCAAGGGAGCAATGTCGCGTATCGACTCGGTCACCACACGTCTGACTGGTTCTATATACACAATATCTCCGGGTTGCATGGTTAAGTTTCCTCTTTTCATTCCTTCTATTGTCGTTAGGTCAATAACCTGTACCTGAGGATGATTCAAGTCGCCACGGATCACCCTGATGTTACTCCCTTTGGCAAGGTCATTCAAGCCTCCTGCGAGGGCTAAAACCTCTATTAGGCTGATATTTTCATTGGTGAGCGGAATCACCATGCCTCCGGGAGCACCAAGTACAATTACTCGTTTATTGACAAATTTTGTAATTACAAACGCATCAATATAAAAAGCATTGTACCGCTGCTCCAGATATTGATTGGCTTCAACCAACGTTAGCCCTGCCAGCCGTACTGTATCAATGATGGGCAATTTTACAAAACCGCTTTCTTGTACCAGATACTGTGGGTCTTGTTTTTGCCGAGCCTGATTTACGTTCTGGCTCTGCAGTAATTCCAGGTTTGGATCTATTATTCGCTCTCCTTTGTTGGTAAAAACCTCCAGTGTGATATAGTCATAAGGTTGAATCTTATAAGCTCCCTCAGCTTCTATGGATGCCGCTTTAAGCGCCGTTGCATTTTCTAGGTCTTCGGTAGTAAACAGCACATTTTGCCGGTAAGCACTACAGGAAGTCAAACACAAAGCAACCCATATAAAGAGGCAAAACTGCCCTCGTAAATCTGTTTTCAACGTATATCTGCAGTAATACAATTTATTTTAATAAAATTATGAAAGAAAAATGAAACCGACGCTAAAATCACTGAATGTGCGAGATTTCAACTCACGTATGTTTTTACCTAAAATGCCTTATTCCCAACGAGTTCATGATCCAATATCTCAGCAATAGCGCTTAAATATTTGTCGATAACGATATGTTCTCCGTAATCTTTACTAATTTTTTCTCTGCTATTCGCTCCCATCCAATTTCTCTTCTTTTCCCCTACTTCGATCATCTGTTCCATTTTTGCTGCCAGATCATGCACATCCTTCACGCGACATAAAAATCCGTTGAAGTGATCCGTCACTACGTGGTTACACCCTGGTACATCAGATGCCACGATAGGTTTCCCCATGCTTGCTGCTTCAAGCAGGGTCCTTGGCGTGCCCTCCCGATAAGACGGCAACACAACGCAATCGGCGTTTCGGATAATTGGCCTCACATCCTCTACCTCACCGAGATAACGGATGACACCCATGTTGTTCCAGCTATCGATTTTTTCCGGGCTGATTTTCCTTTTGTGATTGGGCGCTTTTGCTCCTAAGATTTGAAATTCTGCCGCTATGCCTTTGTCTTTCAATAGTTGGGCTGCTTCCACATATTCCAAAATTCCTTTTTCTCTGATTAGCCTGGCGATGATCAGGAAAGTAAAGAGTCGGCCGTCGTCCGCCTTTAGGGGTTTAAAGAATTCAGTATCTATTCCCGATCCCGGCAATATCTCCGTCTTATCTTCCTTGATCAATTTTAGATCGATAAACAATTGACAATCGTCGTCATTCTGAAAAAACACCTTTTTGGGAAACTTAAAAGCCAGTTTATATAACGGCATGGCAACATTAGAGGCAATATTCTTTTGCAGGAAGATAGTGCCTAACCCACTTACGTTATTGATCACCGGAATACCTAATAGCTGCGCTGCGATAGTTCCATAGATATTGGGTTTGATGGTAAAATGTAAAATGATGTCGGGGTTGATTTTCTTATATACCTTGTACAAAGCTGAGGTAAGGGCAAAATCTTTTAATGGATTGGTGCCTGTATTGTCAATGTCGATGGGGGTAAACTTGCATCCAGCGTCAATTAACTTTGGGGTATACGCATCGGTTGGCGAAATGGCATGCACCTCATGCTGTTGGGCCAGCAATCCA
>LXQK01000091.1 GCA_001683905.1 Marivirga sp. ANT-B6 | reverse complement strand
CTCTTTCCCTTCAACCTTACCAGGTTGAATTACTTTCAACTTGGGTTGTTTATAGGCTGAGGCTATGATGATGCGCTTAACTTCCTGAGCCGTCAATTCCGGGTAATAAGACATCAACATAGCGGCTACACCGGTTACCACAGGACCCGCCATACTTGTACCACTTTGTACAGCATATTTATTGTCTGGCATGGCCGAATAGATATCAACGCCAGGAGCGAATATGTCAACCGTAGTTTTGCCGTAGTTGGAAAATGGAGCAATAAGTTCTTCATTGGCATACATCGAGGAGGCGCCTACCGTGATCCAGTTTGTGGCAGCCCCTTTATTGTTGCTATACACCTTGGTAGGGTAGGTGACTTTTTTATCATTGTTTTCTGCGCTGTTTCCAGCACTATGGATCAAAAGAACACCTCTTGCCTCTGCGATCTGAACAGCACTGTCTACGGCATGCTTTTGTGGCGAGTATCCCTTACCAAAGCTCATGTTAATGATCTGTGCGCCATTGTTAACAGCATAAATAATGGCATTGGCAATGTCTTTATCTCTTTCGTCACCATTGGGCACAGCCCTGAGCACCATCATTTTCACGTTATCCGCCACACCATCAATGCCAAGCCCGTTGTTGCGGACTGCGCCAATAATTCCTGCCACGTGGGTACCATGTTCCGATCTTTTTCCATCAACATCATTATTCCCATATTGCCAATCGCGTAGATTTTCAGGATCATCACCTACAATGCGACTACGGGCATCGAAATCAGGATTAAATTGAACTTGTAGTTTCTCTTCATTTCTTTGCACCATCTCGGAAAAAATCTCCTTTGTAAACCCATTTTCATAGAGGGTCACGATATAGTTCTTTGCCGCATTTAAGGCGGGATCTTCTGCCTCAATACTTTTTAAAATCACCAAATCGTAATTGTCTTTCTGGAGGTAGTCAGTGACCATGCTATCGGCAAAGGAGAAATTCTGGTCAAAACGCGTCAGTAGCAATTTTTCTTTTTTGGCTTTATCTACTTCGTTCTCAAATTCTTCTTTAATCATCAGGTAGGTGGCATATTCCTGCTTTTGTTCGGGTAAAATAGTTGATTCAGTCGAACGGCCGAATTTGTCATTTAAGCGTTTATATATCCTGGTCACTTCCAATGTCTCATCAACAATATGCTGACCATCGGGGCCACCGATAAAATTCCAGCCATGCACATCATCGACATAGCCATTTTCATCATCATCCTGCTCATTACCAGCAATTTCACCGCTGTTGATCCATATCTTCTCACGCAAGTCTTCGTGCAAAATGTCTATCCCTGAATCAATGATGGCTACTAATACCGTCTTAGAGGGCTTATCTTTTAGTATCTTCTCATAAGCCTTTTGGGTACTTACACCCATGATGCCATCCGCCTTAGGGTCGAGGTTGTACCAGTTCAGAAATTTGGAAACAGAATCCTGATTGGTGCTGCCGTACGAACCTGGGAGGGCAAACGCAGTCTGCGACACCAAACTGAAAAGAATTAAAAACAATATATGATTTAATTTCATTCGGTATATTTTTATAAATGTATAAATGAACGTATGCTAACGCTTACCTTTACAAGGATGAAGTTTTTTTATATTAACGCCAGAAAAACAGGTGTATATACATATTTTTAGTTTCAACAATTCTGTGTATTCAATAAGTTCACTTTGCTAAGAGAGCTAATAACATAATTTATGCCAAGTAGCTATTGATCTTATTTTTAAACAAAAGGTAATCTATTTTTACTATATTATTTGGGAAAATGATAGCAATTAAAGTAAAATGGGGAAGGAAATGTTTTGCCATTTTAAAAATCTGTTCTTTCCAGCGGCATGGTCATACAACGGGGGCCACCGAGGCCTCTCGATAACTCTGAGGAGCGTATTTCTATGACCTCAACCCCCGCCTCACGCAGTGCCCGGTTGGTATGTCGGTTTCTATTATAAGAAATCACCCTCCTAGGTCCGATGGCAAATACGTTGGCGCCATCAAACCACTGCTCCCGCGAGGCGTAATCCGGGTTGCCATCGCCAGTCATGATCAGTTCCAAATAGGGTATCTCAGCTTTGAGGATTGATAAAATGGATTTATCCATGACCTCGCTGTGCATTTGAACTTCCCCGTCGGAATTA
Source organism: Marivirga sp. ANT-B6 (assembly GCA_001683905.1). Classification (GTDB taxonomy): domain Bacteria; phylum Bacteroidota; class Bacteroidia; order Cytophagales; family Cyclobacteriaceae; genus ANT-B6. The sequence goes on along the minus strand of LXQK01000091.1, from coordinate 25,775 downwards.
ATGCCGTCTTTTTTATATACACACGTCTTTAAAACAGATTCGACTGCATCGGGATAGGTGACCACCAGGTTTTCGTCAATAATAGTAAAAACGGTGTCCAGGTGCATGCAATTTCGTTTTTGTGGCAAATGGACCTCATATACGCGCTCAACGGTACCTTCCTGCAATACTTGTCGCGCCAAAGCCCGTACGGCTTCTACGTCGGTTCTTTCCGAATGGCCTATGGCCAATGCCTTTTCTGATAACACAATTACATCGCCTCCTTCAATTGTTGGCAATTCCGGGTTCAACTTCCCACCTTCATACATCACTTTTACATCGTGCTTGAATTCCAGATGGTTTTCGAAAATCATCCGTATAAGGCTTGCCTCACGTTGTCTTCCAGCATACTTCATCTGGCTGAAAACAATGCCATTTTGTATTACTGCGGCAGGATCACGCATAAAATATAGGTTCGGACAAGGCCTGATTAAAAAGGAATTATCAGAGAGATCGTTGAAAGTTACGGAAGGAAATTTTCTTTTTAGCTCTTTTACCTTTAATCCAGCAATCAGGGCATTGGCACACTCCGCCGTCGATAGCCTGTTGATCACATCACCTGCCAAATGGCTTCGTTTTACATCTGAAAGCGACGCTTCGAAGGAGGACAATAGCAGCGCATCGTCAATTAGTACTTCGATTAGTAATTCATGCAGCCTGTATACCTTTGCGCCGGAAGTTTGCTTTATTAAAACCGAAAACTCATCATGCTCTTTTTGCATTTCCTCCAGATAGGGCACATCTTCAAACAGCAACTCATCTTTATTGTAGGGTGTAAGGCGGTCAATTTCCTTGCCCGGGCGATGCATGATAACAGACTTAAGGGTTCCGAACTCAGAATTCAGGTTTAACTTCATGAAGTTGCTTTTAGTTTCTCGCTTCTCAAATTAATAAAAAATCCTCCAAATACTATAGCTTTAAATAAAAAACGGGGAAAAAGATATGATTTTTGCTAACAAATGCTGATTTCATTGCATTCTGTGCCCTCTGCTAAATAAAAGATTCTATGATCCGCATTACCTGGCGCAGGTAGCGTTCATCAATACTATCAAAATCGTTCAGCTTGTCGCTATCTACATCCAGCATTAAAGCAACGGCGTCACCCTTTACAGCCGGTAAAACGATCTCTGACCGTGACGCAGAACTGCAGGCGATATGGCCGGGAAATTGATCAACGTCCGGTACCACCAACACTTTATTTTCTGCCCAGGCCTTTCCACAAACGCCTTTGCCCCTGGCAATCCTTGTGCAGGCGATCGGACCCTGGAAGGGACCCAAAACCAGCTCGTCTTCGTCTACCAAATAAAAACCAACCCAGAAAAAGTCCATGCCAAACCGAAGTGCAGCGGCAATATTAGCCAGGTTGGCTGTCAGATTTTTCTCTCCAGCCACCAGTGCTTCGATTTGGGGAATCAAGGTTTCATATCGCTCAGCCTTGTCTTTTGATGTTGAAATAGTCAGTTCTTCTGCCATAATGCTATTGTAAATGCCCTAAGTTCAACGTAAATTTTTATAGATGTATAACGAATCATCCAGGATTTTTTGCGATGCCTCCAGCGTGCCTGCAGGCTGTGGTGCCGGAATTCCCTCCTCAAAACGAACGGCGGATTTAAAAACCCTTGCCTCGTCCCACAAGCCAAGCTTTAGAAACTCCCGCAGGAGGGTCGTACCACCCTCCACAATGACCGAGGCAATCTGCCTTCGAAAAAGGTCCGTAACCATCTGTTCAATAAAGCCCTCTAAGCCCAACTTAACAAAGGTTACTTTTCCGGTATTTTCATCCTTTATGAGGTTATAGCAGATCGTCTCCTGCTTTTGGTCAAAAAGGGATAGCGCCGGGCTCAGCCGTAGGTGGCGATCGATTACCAGCCGAACAGGGTTTCTCCCGGACCAATCGCGTACGTTCAGCTGCGGATTATCGAGCTTGGCTGTGTTGGTTCCCACCAGTATGGCATCTTCCTCAGCACGCCATCGGTGTACCATCTTCCGCGATAGCGTATTGCTAATCCACTTGGAATCATAGTTTTTCCGGGCTATAAACCCATCAGCTGTTTCTGCCCATTTTAAGATGATATAAGGCCTTTTTTGCTCCATAAAGGTAAAAAACCTGTGATTCAGTTTTCTTCCTTCCTCTGCTAATATGCCATCTATAGTTTCAATACCAGCTGCTTTCAGGCGTGCCAAGCCCGCTCCGGCCACTAGCGGGTTGGGATCAAGGTTACACACCACCACTTTTTTTATCTGGTTTGCAATGATCAAGTCCGCACAAGGGGGCGTTTTTCCGAAATGAGCACAAGGCTCTAGACTTACATAAAGCGTACTTTCGGGCAGCAACGCAGCATCCGCTACCGCTCTAATGGCATGTACCTCGGCATGTGGACCGCCATATTGCTGATGCCAGCCCTCGCCGATCACCTTATCCTGATGTACAACCACGCACCCGACCATCGGGTTGGGGCTAACTTTCCCGGCACCCAGGGTAGCCAGTTCCAGTGCCCTACGCATGTACAATTCTTCTTTGAACAAAATTTCGTAATTTCGAACAAATTTAACAGAATTTTCGACAAGCCCCTGCTTTGTAGCCCGCGCAAATGAGCAAAAGTATACCCAATATCTCCACGATGAAAGCACTGTATGATTACATACGGTCACAAGTTGTGGAGACCGTCGGCGAAGCAGAGGCGGGAAGTATAGCCCATATCATTCTAGACCACCACTGGCACGCTACCCGAACGGACGTTGTGCTCCAAAAACCGGTTAAATTTTCTCCCGACGACAACGAAAAATTGTCGGATATCATTGCAAGAATCAAGAAAAATGAGCCCATACAGTATATACTCGGGAAAGCACATTTTCTGGGCCGCGATTTTTTCGTATCGCCGCAGGTGTTAATTCCCCGGCCAGAAACTGAGGAATTGGTGCAATTGATTATTGTTGAAAATCCCGAACCAGGCAAAGTAGTGCTGGATGTTGGTACAGGGAGCGGCTGTATCGCGATTTCACTTCAAAAGCAAATGGTGAATGCAGAGGTTTTTGCCATCGATTTTGATGCGTCGGTCCTTGACATTGCCGCAGAAAATGCACGGCACCATCAGGCATGCGTCCATTTTCTTCAGGTAGATGTACTACAGGAAAAAATCTACCTGCCCCTACAGGATATCATCGTCAGCAATCCACCCTATGTCACCAACAAGGAGGCGAAACAAATGCATAGCAACGTGCTGGAATACGAGCCACAGACGGCGCTTTTTGTTCCCGACGAAGATCCCTTGCTTTTTTATCGCCACATCACCGGGCACGCCTTGGAATTGCTGGCTGTTGGCGGCAAACTGTATTTCGAAATCAATGAGGCCTATGGTGCGGCCGTGGCCGCCTTATTGAAACAACATCATTTCTTCCAGGTAAAAATTCTACACGACATGCAGGGCAAAGACCGCATGGTCTGCGGCACTTTACAACCCCCGGGCTTCACAATATAGCAGCTACCTATGCTTTAGGTTTAGGGGGCGTGCCCCTAACGGGTCGGGCTCTTCAATACAAGTCCGGCCAGGCGCACATCCATCCCCTGCCGGGCTTTCCATTCCGATCCCTCACGCAAACGCCGACAACTTAAAATCTAAACAATGGCCGATCTACATATGGAATGCTTAATAGCGTGATAATCAAGGCGATAAGGTAATAGATGAAGGCCCGCTTATGCTTCACCGCATCCTGCGTAGCTTTTTTGGAAGCAATTCTTCCTACCTGAGCCACCACCACGGCCACAATCATACCCAAAGTATGCTCTACAGCCCAAAAACGTAAATCTTTATTTTTCATCGCAGCGCCAAAGTCAGCCAGTGCAGCCGCTACGAGAGGGCTAAGGACATACAAGATGATCCCTATCAGCAACTGCAGATGCAGGGTTCCCATAAATATCCCGCCAAGGGTCTGATCTTGTTTGGAAAACACTAATTGATTTCTCCACCCTTGGAAAGCTTTTACAATTACGACAAAGGCCAGAATTAAAACAATCCATCTGTTCCACGAATGAATTACCAATAAAATCTCGTACATGTTTTTTCGTTTATAATTACGAATTAAAATAAGCGATTATTTTTCATAAAACCTCTTGATTGCAGTTTATAGATAAGATTTTATAGGGAACTATAAACTGCATGTATTTATTTGCTTATTTAGTCGCCTAAACGGTGGAAATAAGGTTCAGGAAATGGAGAAATTTATGTTTAATTCTAAATTATTGTTAAATTTCAAATTAATATCCAATTATAAAATGACGTTACGCACTAATATGCTTTTCCTATGTTGCCTGGCTTTTATGATAGCGCTGGGAAGTTGTAAAAAAAGCAGCACAACTAATGCCTCAGAGAATACAACGATGAAAACCTACGACCCTCATAGCTACGCGTTGCCTTCCGAGGCTGTCATGACCCACCTGAACTGGACTGCTGATATAGATTTTGAGAAAAAAATCATTCAAGGGGTCGCCCGCATCAGTATCCACGCGAGTGAAGATGCCAAAAAAATAATGCTTGATACCAAGGGATTGGAGATTGATAAGGTTACCGTTGGCCTGGATGAATCACCCACGGAATTCAGCCTGGCGCCTGCGCAAGAGCCGCTGGGAAGCGCTTTGGAAGTCGAAATTCAGCCAGGCACAAAAATCATCAATATCTATTATAAAACCAGCCCCGGTGCCGAAGCCTTGCAATGGCTATCGCCTGTGCAAACGGCAGGAGGAAAGCATCCTTTTCTTTTTACCCAGTCACAGGCAATTCTGGCCCGCAGCTGGATTCCACTACAGGATTCGCCCGGTATACGCTTCACTTATGAGGCAACTGTGACGGTGCCAGCTTCACTACTGGCTTTGATGAGTGCCGAAAATCCGCAAAAGAAAAATAGCGATGGGGTGTATAACTTTACCATGAAGCAACCTATTCCGGCCTATTTGATGGCACTTGCGGTAGGCGACCTCGAGTTTGAACCGATTGGCCCGCGAACAGGGGTATATGCCGAGCCTGAAGTCATTGAGAAGGCGGCCTACGAATTTGCAGAAGTAGATAAAATGCTAGAAGCGGCAGAGGCATTATATGGTGCCTATCAGTGGGAGCGGTACGATCTATTGGTGTTGCCACCGAGTTTCCCTTTTGGTGGGATGGAAAATCCACGGCTCACTTTTGCTACACCAACCATTTTGGCAGGCGATCGGTCACTTACCTCATTGGTAGCCCATGAGCTGGCACATTCCTGGTCAGGCAATTTGGTTACCAATGCCACCTGGAATGACTTCTGGCTCAACGAAGGATTTACAGTATATTTCGAAAACAGGATTATGGAAGAAGTTTTTGGTCCTTCTTATTCTGAGATGCTGGCAAGCCTGGCCATGCAGGATTTGAAGTCGGAGGTAGAAGAAATGAAGAAAGGTGGAAATGCTGCCGATACCCGGTTAAAGCTCGACTTGAAAGGGAGGAATCCTGATGATGGGGTCACCAGTATTGCTTACGACAAGGGCTATTTTTTCCTGCGCACACTCGAAGAGAAAGTGGGAAGGGAGCGATTTGATCGATTCCTGGCCGGTTATTTTAAAGCCAATGCCTTCAAAACCATGACCACGGAGGACTTCATTGACTATACCAATGATAGCCTTTTTACAAAGAATAATATCCCAATCGACAGCACCTTATACGAGCAGTGGATTTATGGTGAGGGGCTGCCAGCGCAATTACCTATGGTGTCATCAGCCAGATTTGAACAGGTAGATAGTGTTATGGGACTGTGGCAGGCAGGAAAACCAGCAAAATCTTTGAATACTACCAACTGGAGTACCCACGAATGGCTGCATTTCATCCGTCAGCTACCCGATCAAATGAACGTCCAGAAGATGCGGGAGCTAGACGAGGCCTTTGGTTTTACGCTTTCGGGTAACACTGAAATTCTTACCGCCTGGTTTACCAAAGCCATCCGTAACAAGTACACCCCGACGTATAAAGCCCTCGAAGATTTTCTTGTAGAGGTAGGCCGGCGTAAATTTTTGGTGCCGCTATATGGTGAAATGATTAAGACCGACGCTGGTAGAAAGATGGCACTGACGATTTACAAAAAGGCAAGGCCCAATTATCATTTTGTTGCGGTGAATACCCTGGACGATATGTTGTCCTATAACCCATAAAGCTCCTCTCATGTATCTGATTGTACTCTTACTTTTTTCTGGCGTCATCCTGGTGGCTGCCTACTTTATTTATGGCAGGTATATTTCCAGGAAGTTAAAGATTAGCAACACCAATATTACACCGGCGCATACTTTGGAGGATGGCGTCGACTACATCCCTAGTAAAGTTCCGGTTGTTTTAGGGCACCATTTTGCCTCCATCGCCGGCGCTGGGCCTATTGTGGGGCCAATTATTGCTGTAACTTTCGGCTGGATCCCCGCAGTGATATGGATATTAGTAGGCGGCATATTTTTTGGTGCTGTGCACGATGTCACCAGCATGGTTGCCTCGATGCGTCACGATGGTAAATCCATTGGCGTCATCATTCAGAAATACATTGGGGAAAATGGGAAACGGCTGTTTCTGGTTTTCAGCTTTTCTACGCTAATACTTGTCATTGGGGTATTTGCTGATATTATAGCCAAAACCTTCCAGAGTAACCCTGGTGTGGCATCGGCCTCCATTTTATTTATATCGCTGGCCGTGGTATTTGGTCTTGTAAACAAGTTTTTAGGTGATAGGAAAGGCGCTTTCATCATTTCTACTATTGTAGGGGTGTCGCTGATGTATTATTTTGTTTTTCTGGGCATGGATATTCCCTTGTGGCTAGACTATAAGATTTGGATCGGCCTGTTACTAGCCTATGCCTTTGTGGCCTCTGTTGCACCTGTTTCATTTCTGTTGCAGCCACGCGATTATCTTAATAGTTTCTTGCTGTACGGGCTCATGATTCTTGCGGTGGTTGGGGTAGCCATGGCGAATCCTGAAATCAAGATGGATACCAGCGTGCAGCTGCAGGCTGATAATCTAGGGTATTTATTCCCCGTGTTATTTGTGACCATAGCTTGCGGCGCCATCAGCGGCTTCCATTCTTTGGTTGCCTCAGGTACCACCTCCAAGCAGATCGATAAAGAAAAAGATGCCAAGGTGATAGGTATAGGCGGTATGTTGATAGAATCTTTTCTGGCTATTTTAGCTGTCGGGGCTGTCATCGTCATTAGCCGGGAGGAGTATAGCGCCAGGTTAATCACGGAAGGTCCTGTGCCCATGTTTGCCACGGGCCTCGGAGGCATAATCGCTGCTACAGGTATTCCTGCTGCACTGGCTACTTCCTTCGTAGCCCTTGCTGTTTCGGCATTTGCCCTCACCACCCTCGACACCTGCACCAGGCTTGCCAGATTTTCGTTTCAGGAATATTTCGAAAATATGGAACATCCTACCGGGAAGCTTCTTGCAAGAAACAGGTACGTGGCCACCACTGTCGTTGTTACTTTGTCGGTACTTTTGCTTTCCTCAGGTGAGTTTACAGCTCTGTGGCCGATATTTGGTTCGGCCAACCAGTTGCTGGCAGCGCTTGCTTTACTTGCCGTGGCTGTATGGCTCGTAAAGAAAAAGGTGAAGCCTACCTTCGTTATGATCCCGATGTTTTTCATGTTTGCTGTCACCCTAAGCTCATTGCTATTTTTTGCTGTACAAAACTTCAACAAAGGCATATACGCACTGTCCATCATTGCTGGAATTTTGTTCGTCCTGTCCATTGCCCTGATCATGTTGGCGCGCAAAAGTTTGAAAAAGGAGATGGAAATAGCAGACAATGAGGTATATAAGCAGGTTTCATAAGGCGGGGTAAGCGCCATGCCGTGATTTTTTTTCATTACATCGTTAGTTTCAGGCTTGAAATGATCTTTTTTTTCCCCATGTTTTCGGTAGCTTCCATTTATTAAATAAGCTACTGCTATGAAAACATTATTTGAAGAAGATCATATCGTGTGTTATTTTGATGAAGCGGAAAATATTATCTATCATAAATGGCTGAAACCTGAGAAAGGGAAGATTTTTAGAGAAGGCCTACTTAGGGTGCTGGAAAACTTTATGCGACTCAATGTTGACCAACCGGGCCTGCACTGGCTTGCAGATACACAGCAACTATCCGTTCTGCCCTTAGAAGACCAGCAGTGGCTTAATGACACATGGAATGAAGCCCTGTTTGTAAAGGCCAATGTAAAAACGCATGCAGTTATTGTGGGTAGCGACGTTTTTGCACGGTATGCAATGGAAAAGTTTAAGAAAAGCATGAATTTGAAATACGCTTCAAGAAATATCTGTTTGGAAACGTTTGCCAATGAAGAAATGGCTTATGATTGGTTTAAAAAATTGAATAGCAGGGTGGTATAGAAGTTTCGATGCCCCTTTATTTTGGTAATGTCAATGAGCATTCATTGGGCGGTTTAGGCATCCATACAATTTACAGTTCGGATTATCTTATCCCAAAAAGCGGGAATAGCGGTGTTGTAAATTGACAACAGCAATCGGAAAAGCAAAAGCCTGGCCAGCACTCCCCAGTAGCCTATCCATCAACCTAACCCACAAAAAACTATTTGCCATTGGCGATAACTATTCCCGAAAGAAAATGATATCAATCCCATTACCGGAAAAATTGCTATCTCCCGTCACACTTCCAAATAGCCATGCGCGATAAAAGGAAACGACTCACAGAGAAAAATGCCGCCCAGTTTTTCAACCAGGTCAAGAATAGCTGTCCGTCAACGCAGATGAAAACAGGCAAATCAAGGGTCGGTTTTCCTGGTTCACAAGTAGTAAAAGCTGCATGTCCTGAACTCATTGTGTTTGACATGAGCAAGCTTATTGGAGACATCGGAGGGAATCGCGCTCTTTTTGCCGGGGTGGAAGGTCGCGATTGCCCGATACTTTTTCTAGATCGTTGTGCAAGGGACTAAATAATATCATAATGAAGTACGATGGTACTTTGGTTTCTTCATTTTCTATCTTACGCTATCCGCAGTTATTTCCTCTTCAAGCAATGAAGGCGGTAAGTTCCACTTTAATTTCACCCAAGAACTTCAAGAAATCGAAGGTGGCGGTAGAAAAACATTTCGTCAAAAAAATTTCCTCAATTTATGGTGCACTGGGTTTTATCAAACTACCCTTCTATACCCTCTCTGATTTTCTGGACTACGCTATTAAGAATAAGGCTGGTGTTTTGATCCTATCGGCCGCCGACTTGAAACCATTGACGCAACTGATGTTATCTGATGACTCCCATACGCTAAACGGCCGCCATGGCTTGTCAGTTTTCATCGCCAATCAGCCCTATACATCTTGCGCATAATCACCTTTTTTTATGACAGATAGGGTCTGTTATGAGTGGTGCTTCTTTTAGGTTTGTACACCAAACTCAGAATGATGGTAGATATCTCTCCTCCACGCTATTTCTTTTTGTTCTATCTTTTCTGCTTCCTGATCTACCCGGGATCTTAGCGTAATTTTTGATCATATCCTGAAAAAGCCAATAAGAGAAAGCCACATATCATATATTTTTCCATCGCTACTTTTTCATCGCTGAACATACAATAAAATCTATTGCTGTTCCTGATTTTTTATTACGATAGATGCATTGAAAATATCACAGCGACTTTACGATAAAGAGTACCATATATAACATCAGTTATGCTGCGTATCCGCGCCTGGGTGGTTACTATAAAAGGGTGTGGAGAATGCTTTTGATGCTGAGAAGCATATTCGGATGGACTCTTAACGGAATGAAACCCGTAACGATCACAAAGAAATAGTACAGATGTACGCCATGCTATAAAATCAACTGTAATCCAAGTCAAATTAATTTAGGATCTTAACAATTTCCAATAAATATGAAGTATTTTGGCCAATAATTAAACAAGAAATATGAGAGATTCGCCTAAGAGCGTTATGCCTGGCGTAAAATGCTATAGGTCGCCTTGGTAAAAAATGGCTTTTTTGCCATCTTTTAAGGCTATTTTATATTTTTAAGCTTTCCTAGTGATAATTAAAATTTGAATAATGCAAATCGATTTTAAAATACTATTTTCAACATTTTCAATGAAAAACTATACATCTCTTTTCATCGGGATCAATCCAAGGTGAAGGTGGCCTGTCTCAAATATGGATAATTTAATGCTACCTTGGCATTTGTAATCGATAACTTTATTTTATCTCGTAAAAATTATATTGAAATCAACAAGGTCATTTCCTTTAAATAATGATATGAAATTTTTTTATTTGCTACTCACATTCATTCTGGTGGGCTTGACCACTGTCCAGGCTCAATCCCATCGTATCATTTTTAATACGTTGCCATTTGTGGATGATATAACGGGACAGGTGATCACAAACTATAGTACCGCGACGACCCTTTCTAATGATAACGGCATCCGCCACAATGGCGCCGGTGGTGCAGCAGGATTCGATGTTCAAATTCCCGGCTCCTGGATTGGGACGACAAGCACAAGCTTGTTTTTTGTATTCAGAAAGATGGAGAACGATGCTACGATGATCATCAGGGGAACCAACCTGCGTATTTGGATGACAGGAGGTAGAATCAATTTGTTGTATACGCCTGCGAATGAGCCGGCGATTCAGGTGACCAGTATTTATACTATGGCGAATAGTAGTGTAAGACAGCTTTATGAGCTTGGGTTTACCTATGATGAAGCTACTGGTATGGCAAGATTTTGGGTAGATGGCGATGTGGTCTGGTCACGCGATGGCCCTAATAATAACCCTTTGGTATATGATACCGCAACAAATGTACGAATCGGCACTGAAATGGATGGTTCAGGTACGGCAGGTATAGGGGTACTCTATCAATTTGTCGCCTATCCTTATGCTGTAGAGTTTAGTAATATTCCTTTGCCTGTTGCACTCATATATTTTAACGGTATTTTAAAAGATGATGCCGTGCATTTAAGCTGGGCAACCGTAACGGAGGAAGGATTCGATTATTTCACCGTTGAGCGGTCGGTAGACCTGGATCGTTGGGACGCTATTGGCCAGTTGCAAGGCGCGGGAGATAGTCAAAGCCGCCGGCATTATCATTTTGTAGATAAATGGCCACAGGCCGACCGTAACTTTTACCGCATTAAAGCCACAGATTTTAACGGTGACTATGAATATTTCCATGTAGTGTCTGTGACACTGAAGACATCGCCCGAAGATTTTAATACATTAGTGGTGGCACCGAATCCCTTTCGCGACCAATTGATGATATCCTATGATGCCGACCATGCGGGGGAAATGCACTGCGTTGTCTATAATGGCTGGGGTCAAAAGGTATTTGTAAAGACCTGGAATTCCAATGCCGGATTTAATACACAGACAATCCTTTCAGAAAATTCCCTGGCTAAAGGCTATTATCTGATGCATCTATCAAAAAATGGGGAACGCTTGAAAACCCTAAAGCTTCTAAGAGATTAACCCTTAAGATAGGTTTATTTGCTTGAATGCCAATTTGATTCCTTACATACCTTCTTCTGATATCGATTGCATTTTCTAATTGTGATCCAGCGATGGAACACCATGCATTAATATCCGATACTAAAAATATCTATTTCTTCCATGGCAGTATTGTGGCGGATCATTCCAATTTGGAAGATTAGTAAGTAAAAATACTTTTACCGTTGTAAAAAGGTTGCTGCGATGATATTTTTATGATAAGAACGCTTATCTTAAGCAGGCAATTTGAAACGGTAAATTTTAAGAAAGAAATTAATGATTATGAAAAGAAAAGCTACAGCCATTTGGAGTGGTACAGGTAAGGAAGGTAAAGGATTATTGCACACCACGAGTGGGATGCTCAACAGCACGCCTTATTCCTTTACAACACGTTTTGTAAGTGAAGATGGAAAAGCAGGTACCAATCCTGAAGAATTGCTTGCAGCCTCACACGCAGGGTGCTTTAATATGGCTCTCAGTTTTCAGCTTACCGGTGCAGGCTTTACTCCGGACGAATTACACACCGACGCTGTTGTGACGATGGATACCACTGGCGCCCATTTTAAAATCGCGCGAATAGACCTAAACCTCACAGCAAACGTACCTGGTATTACAGATCTGCAGTTTCTTGAGCTTGCTCAATCAGCAAAAGACAATTGTCCTATCTCAAATGCGCTTTCGGCTGTTGAGATTAATTTAGAGGCGAAACTAAAAAATTAGCTGCCGCGTCTAAACGACCTTTCAACAACAAGACTTTTTCATGCTGGTTGATGAGGGAAGCCTTTCGTCCCTGTCGACCTGATCATTTCCGCTTTTATCTTTGGCGAAAAGATGCTGTGCCTGACCCCGGTGGATACAAAAGTAAGTAGCGAGGAGTACCTCAAAAGTTGGGAAAGTGAAAAAAGCTTGCAGGCTGCTTAAAAATGAAAATTTAAAAAATATGTTGTCTCAAAATTTTCTTTTTGAGACAACATATTTTTATTTAATTCTTTATTGGTAACCCCATGGGTTGTTTGAAGGTATATTTTGCCGTTCATGTAAAAATCCATCATTTTGCTTTGATGGAAATCCCACCTGTAAGTTTTCCTTCGTACTTTTAAAAGATCAATCAGTTTTTAAAAATTTTTTTTTAAACCAAAAATAAATGAAATGAAAAGAAAGCTATTTTTAACCTTCTTTCTATGCTTTGCGCTGGTATTTTCTATGCAGGCGCAAAACAAGATCGAGTTTACAGAGTATGACCTGGATAATGGTCTGCATGTAATATTACACCAGGATAAGTCTACGCCTATCGTTGCTGTAACGGTGCTATACCATGTAGGTGCCAAAAATGAAGATCCTACCAGAACCGGTTTTGCGCATTTTTTCGAGCACCTGCTATTTGAAGGTTCTGAAAATATTGGCCGCGGCGAATATATGAAGAAGATTCAGTCAGCAGGGGGTGCTTTAAATGCAAATACAACCAACGATCGGACTTTCTATTATGAAGTGCTACCCTCCAATCAGCTTGAGCTTGGTCTATATATGGAATCAGAACGAATGCTTCATGCGAAGATTGATCAGGTTGGCGTAGACACACAACGTGAAGTTGTAAAAGAAGAAAAAAGGCAACGGTATGATAACCAACCTTATATGTCATTTCAGGCCAAAATGTTTGAAAATGCTTTCAAAGGCACCAACTACGAATGGTCTACCATCGGATCTTTGGAGCACTTAAATGAGGCAACTTTAGATGAATTTATAGAGTTTTATAACACATTTTATGTGCCTAATAATGCTACGCTTTCTATAGCTGGCGACATTAATATAGAGGAGACTAAAAAGTTAGTTGCAAAGTATTTCCAGGAGATCCCCAAAGGTACCAAGGAAATACCTCGGCCTACTTATACTGCCAAGCCTGCCAAGAAAGAAGTAAGAGAAGTGGTGTATGACAATATCCAACTCCCTGCAGTTTTTCAAGGCTATAATATGCCTGCGCAAGGTACTGCTGATTTTTATGCTATGGATATGCTCAATACACTTCTTTCCGGTGGTGCTAGTTCAAGGTTAAACAAGGAACTGGTCGACAAGCAGGAAAAGGCTCTTCAAGTGGTATCTTTTCCTTTTGCTATGGAAGATGCGGGTATATTTATTACACTTGGTCTGGTTTCTGTAGGAACAGATGTGGGTGAATTAGAAGCTGCTATGGATGCAGAAATCGAAAAAGTGAAAAATGAACTCATTACAGATACCGAATTCCAGAAGATTCAAAATCAGGTAGAGAATAAGTTTGTCAGCAGCAATGCTACCGTTTCAGGAATTGCCGAAAGCCTGGCCAACTACCACGTCTATTTTGATGACGCTAACCTGATCAATAATGAGATCAAAAGGTATAATAGTGTTACCAAAGAGGATATCAAGAGAGTGGCAAATAAATATTTAACCAAAGAAAATCGTGTTGTGCTGCAATATCTGCCAAAATCTGCTCAAAAGCAGCCAGACAATACTGATTTAAACAAGGAGGATAAAAACTAATGAGAAACTTAATAACATGCTTTTTACTGGTCGTACTGGCTTCAGTAAATGGATACACACAGGTAGATAGGTCAAAATATCCGGAGCCTGGCCCGGCGCCGGAGATACAGTTGGGTGAATATGAGTCATTTACTTTAAAAAATGGCCTTAAAGTTTATGTCGTAGAAAATAAAAAACTGCCAAGGGTAGCCTTTTCTTTGGTTTTGGATAAGGATCCCACACTGGAGGGAGATGCGGCAGGATATGTTTCTATGGCAGGCGAGTTGATGCAGAGAGGAACCACCAAGCGAACGAAAGAGCAACTTGATCAGGAAATCGACTTTATGGGCGCAAGTTTAAACGTAGGATCTTCCAGCGTTTATGCGGCTTCGTTAAAGAAGCATTCTGAAAAGCTCGTGGAAATCATGGCCGATGTGGTATTAAATCCTACTTTTCCTGCTGAAGAATTAGAAAAAATCAAGAAGCAGACGCTTTCTGGTTTAGAAGCGGGCAAAGACGATCCAGGCACCATCGCCAGCAACGTAGCACAGGTAGTGGTTTACGGTAAAGATCACCCCTATGGTGAGATTACGACCGAAGAAACGGTAGAAAACGTCGACCTGGACAAGATTAAAACCTACTACCAAACCTATTGGAAACCTAACATCGCTTATATGGCTATCGTTGGGGATATTAACAAAAAGGAAGCTGAAAGGCTTGTAAAGAAACACTTTGATAAGTGGGCTAAAGGAAACGTGCCCCCTAAGAAGTACGACCTGCCTAAAATGCCGGAAAAGACGACCGTGGCATTGGTAGACAGACCGGCATCTGTGCAGTCGGCAATCAATGTTACTTATCCGATTATTCTAGCGCCGGGTCATCCTGATGTAATCAAGGCTAGAGTTGCAAATCAAATACTAGGTGGCGGCTCCGCTGGCAGGTTGTTTCAGAACTTGCGTGAGGAGCACGGCTATACCTATGGTTCCTACTCTTCTATTTCTTCAGATAAACTTGTTGGCCGCTTCAATGCAGATGCCAGTGTTAGAAACGAAGTTACCGACAGCGCCGTCTTTGAACTTTTGAAGGAATTGAAGACAATGGAAAACGAAAAAGTAAGCGAGGAGGAGCTACTGAACGCCAAGAATTTCATTACGGGAAGTTTTGCGCGCTCACTGGAAAGTCCTTCGACTATCGCTAGTTTCGCTTTGAACATTGAGCAAAATAACCTTCCCAAAGACTACTATGCAAATTACCTTAAAAATGTACAGGCTGTCACTTTAGACGATGTACAAGCTATTGCCAGGAAATATATCAATCCAGATAAAGCTCATATCGTTATTGTAGGAAAGGGCTCCGATGTCGCTGACAAGCTCAAGCAGTTTGGTGAAGTAAAATATTTTGATATCTATGGCCAATCTTATACACCATCGGCAAAGTCGGCGCTTCCAGCAGGCCTCACGGCAACAAAAGTGCTCGACAACTACTTAGCCGCGCTAGGTGGCAAGGACAAGCTTAAGCAGGTGAAAGATGTTTCCATGACCATGAAAGGTAGTGCAATGGGTACAGAATTGACCATTACTGATATCAAAAAGGCGCCAGGAAAAGCCTATATGTTATTATCAGTGCCAGGTATGGAAGTTCAAAAGTCAGTAGTAAATGGCAATGAGGCGGCAATTTATAGCATGGGCCAGAAAGCACCCCTTGATGAGAAAACTAAAAAGGACCTCATCTTCAAAAGTATCCTTTACCCGGAAATGAACTACGATGCGTTTGGTGTGAACTCAACCCTTACAGGGATAGAAAATATTGAAGGGAAAGAGGCATATGCCGTAGACATTGTTTTGCCATCGGGCTCTAAGTCAACGCAATATTTTGATAAAGAAACCGGCTTAAAAGTTCGCGAATCCGCTTCTTTAGAAACGCCGCAGGGTACCATGAACCAAGTGGTGGATTTCAGTGACTATAAGGAAGTAAAAGGAATTAAATTTCCTCACGTATCGACAATGACAGTAGGGCCACAAAAAATACGCACGGAAGTCGTAACGGTGGACTACAATACAGGTGTAAAAGACGATCAATTTAAAATTGAATAGTATAATACTATAAACATAAAAAGGCTGGTCTATAGCAGATCAGCCTTTTTTTTTGCCTATTTATTCTTGTCCACTTCTGATGCCTTTTCAGGCTGCACCACATGTAGCCAGCTTATGAAGTTGGCTATTTCATCCGGCTGCATCTCATCTTTGGGGATCACCCTCCACTGGGGGTAAAACCGGGCCTCGCCCTTCGTCAGTTGGACGTGATGCAGTAGATTTTTTCTGAAAACCATCATCTCCACCACGGGCTTCTCTTTGATCAGTTCCTCGACATTGCTTTCTACCCGTCGATGATTAATGGCAACAATCTCATCGTCCTTGGCCAAGCCCGCCGCAGCGAGAGCGCCAGGTGCGAGTGCAGCCACGATCGATTTTCCTTCTTTCTCTGTCAACTTAAAGCCAAACCATGTTTCATGATATTTGGAACTATCCGATCGGGTAAGTTGTAAACCGATAAAACCCAGAAGCTCCGAAAGCTTCTCTTCTACCGCTAGCGTTCCGTAGATAAAATCATCAAAGTATCCCTTAAAGCTGATTCCGGCTATTTTTTCTGCCTCTAATCTAATGTCGTCAAGGGCATAACCGCGTGAGGGCTTTCCATAGGTTTCCCACAAGGTCCGAATCAAAGTATCCAGCGAGGCGCTGTTTTTTGTGGCTCTTCTTATTTCAAGATCCAGGATCATGGCGACAATCGCTCCCTTAATATAAATTGAAACCTTTCGGTCGGGAATACCTGCACTATATCCATCCAGCCAAAGGTCATAAGACGAATCGGCGATACTCAGATTAAACCTCCCAAAATTCTCAAAATGCTTTTTTAATAGTTTATTCAGCTCTTCCACGTATTCGGATGGTTTGAAAAACCCACTCCGTACCAAAAATAGATCGCCGAAATAGGTAGTAAATCCTTCCGCTACAAACCCAGTTTTGAAGTAATTCTCGCCGGTAAAATCATAAGGCATCATCTCTTCCGGACGAATTTTAATGACATTCCATGCATGAAAAAGTTCATGGGAACAGATACCCATCAGATTTTGATAACCTTCCCTGGCATGCATCTTTTCCCAGGGCCCCAGGGTAATCACAGTACTATTATGATGCTCTACCCCGTGATAATGCTTATAAGGAAGCAGTTGGATAAGGAAATGATATTGTTCAAACGGGAAGTCGCCCATCACCCGCAGTTGCTGCGCTGTAAAAGCTTCAAAGTCTTGTATGAGTTTTGGTGTGTCCAGCATATGCTTACCCATCAGCCAGATAAAAAAATCTTTTTCCCCCACCTGATACTGTAGTTTTTGTAAGCCAGCACTAGCAACCATGGGTGCGTCAACCAGGTGATAATAATCTATGGCCTTTAGTACATTATTACCTGCCGACTCAAGCCCGCAGGCAATAGTGTAATCTGGCGGCACGTGAAGTTCGATCTCGCATGGCACTTCAAGCCTCCCCTCCATGTATAGCAGGCAATTGACGAAGTTGATATAGAGTTGCTCCTCGTCAAGGTAGGTACTTCCAGCATCCATTTGTGCTGCAAAGTATTCATATCGTATGTCTACCACATCGCTACCGTTGGTGAATATTTTCCACCGGTCTTTGGTGACTTTTTGAAATTTTAAAATATTTCCATCCCCGTCAAATACCTCAAACCGGCGGATATTCTTGGCAAAATTTCCCAGTTCATACCTCCCGGGGCGCCAGGCGGGCAACTGAACATAGATGGTTTCAGAAGCTACCTCCCGTAAAAGCAACTGAATGTCTATAAACGATGAGAGGGGGTTTTTGTAGGAGATAGAATATTTCATAAATTATGCGCTGATTTTAAGCAAAAGTAATAGACCAGTTTGCAAATTAAAAAAAGCTCCCTATCTTTGCAGGCCATAACAAAAAATTATTATTATAAAGCCTGGTTTAATTTCTAAACGCGGTTTAACGGATGATTTTTTCAAGGGCCAGTGCCTGCAACAAATGAGCTGTAGGAATAGTAAGTTAAAGAGGCAATTAAAAAATAACAAATAGCATATGAAAAGGACATTTCAACCTTCTCGAAGAAAAAGAAAAAATAAGCACGGATTCCGTACCCGTATGGAGTCAGCAAATGGACGACGTGTATTGGCCAGCAGAAGAGCTAAAGGAAGACATAAGCTTACTGTTTCTGACGAGAAAAAACACAAAAGGTAATATTGATATTTCTTTTTGAAGTTGTTTTGTTTCTTTAACCATAGCACTTTTAAGGTGTTAAATTTAGCTCGTGGTTACTACAATGACAGAAGAAGAGAACAAGCAAATTTCAAAGACTTTTCCCAAGGCCGAAAGGCTAAACAGCAAAAAATTGATCAAGGAACTTTTTCAGGAAGGTTCCTCTTTTCATTTTTACCCCATCCGTACCACCTACCTCCTACAGAAAGACGCTCCTGCCGCAAAGCCGCAGGTGATGTTCAGCGTGCCTAAGAGAAACTTCAAAAAGGCCGTCGACAGAAACAAAATACGACGCAGACTACGCGAATCTTACAGGAGCAATAAATACCTTTTATCAGAGGGTACAAATACAGATTTTTTTTTTGTAATTGCCTTCATATATACCGGTAAGGAAATCCTTTCTTTTAAACAGATCGATAATAAACTAAAAACTTCTCTGCTGCGTTTAAAAAATATCTGAACTCCAATTTAATCCAGTTTAACATTATGGGCAAGAAAATTAAGTTAGCAACGCTACTCTTATCACTCTCACTACTCACCCTGTTTGCCTTCAACAATCCTAGCGAAAGGTTTTTCGAGATCGCTAAAAACCTGGATATTTTTGCCACTTTGTTCAAGGAAGTCAATACCTTTTATGTGGATGAAGTAAACCCTAACCACCTGATGGAAACAGGCATAGAGGCAATGTTAGCTTCTCTGGATCCTTATACCAACTATATTCCTGAAGATGATATTGAAGATTTTCGCACCATGACCACCGGGCAGTATGGTGGAATCGGTGCGTTGGTGGGTCAGCGAAATGGCCGCAACCTCGTGCTCATGCCCTATAAAGGCTTTTCTGCCTATTCCAGCGGCCTGCAGATAGGGGATGAAATTCTGAAAATTGACGGCATTGACTTAAAAGATAAGCCAAGTACTAATGTGAGCAAGCTGCTGAAAGGCCAGGCCAATACCGACCTTACCCTGTCGATCAAGCGATTTGGGCAGGAAAAGCCTATGGATTTTAGCCTGAAGCGCGAGAATATTACTATAGGCAATGTCCCTTATAGTGGCTTGGTCAACGAAGAGGTAGGTTATATCAAGTTGACCGACTTTACCTCGGGCGCCAGCAAAGAAGTTAAAGAAGCTTTGGTCAAATTAAAGAGTCAGGGTGCTAAAAAAATTATACTCGACCTGCGTGATAATCCAGGCGGGCTCCTCAACGAAGCTGTAAATATTTCCAATCTTTTTGTTTCTAAAGGATCTGAGATCGTTAGCACCAAAGGTAAAATGGTAGATTGGAACAAATCTTACAAGGCGCTAAATAGTCCGGTAGATACTGAAATTCCAATAGCTGTACTTACCAGTAGCAGGAGTGCCTCGGCATCCGAAATAGTTGCTGGCGTAATCCAGGATTATGATCGCGGTGTATTAGTAGGCCAGAAAACATTTGGTAAAGGGCTTGTTCAAGCCACCCGTCCTCTAACCTACAATTCACAGCTTAAAGTCACCACAGCAAAATACTATACCCCTAGCGGCAGATGTATCCAGGCTATTGACTATAGCCACCGCAATGACGATGGCAGTGTGGGTAAAGTGCCCGATTCGCTAAAAGTAGCTTTCAAGACAACCAATGGCCGTGTGGTATATGATGGTGGTGGCGTCGATCCCGACTTTACAGTAGATAAAGGCTTGCTTGCTCCTATTGCAGTTTCCTTGATCCAGAATGGGCTCATTTTTGACTTTGCCAATATGTATAAGTTTCAAAATTCCACCATTAAGGCTGCTCGTCAGTTTAGGCTTTCTGACCAGGAATATGCCAAATTCGTAAGCTGGCTTTCCGACAAGGACTATGATTATACAACAAAAGTAGAAAAGACCATTGATGATCTGATCGCCAATGCGAAAAATGAAAAGTATTATGAAGATATCAGCGCGCAAATTCAGTCGCTAAAGACAAGAGTAGCGCACAACAAAGAAACCGATCTTCAGAAATTCAAAAAAGAAATCAAGGAAATTTTGGAAAGCGAAATTGTCACACGTTATTATCTTCAGGAAGGTATGATTGAGGCCTCCTTCGACCATGATCTGGATGTGCAGGAAGCATTAAGGGTGCTTAAAAGCAAAGAGCAATACAACAAAGTGCTTTCCAGAAATTAAAATATAAAAAAGGAAAAGTGGCTAAGCGGCTACTTTTCCTTTTTTAGCGGTATCTTTGTTGGGTATTTCTATCCACAATATTTAATTGATACCCATTTGGCAACCATTTTAAGTATAGAAACGGCTACCGAAGTTTGCTCTGTCGCTATCCATCAAAGCGGTAAGATCGTTGCTTTACAATCCCTTTTTCTGGAAAAATCACATGCAGGTTCTCTTGCCGTGCTGATCGACCAGCTGCTTAAAAACACCCATACCGCCCCCCATGCACTTGATGCCATCGCAGTATCGGCGGGTCCTGGTTCCTACACCGGTTTACGCATCGGTATTTCAACGGCCAAAGGCCTGTGTTTTACGCTGGAAAAGCCACTTATTTCAGTCGGCACCTTAGAAGCAATGGCAGCAGGCTTTCAGCCATACAACTTACACCACCACCGCATTTGCCCGATGCTCGATGCACGCCGAATGGAAGTGTACTGCATACTCGCCCAATCGGATGGAGCAACGTTAAGCCCCGTCGAGGCAAAGGTTATCGATGCACACAGCTTCAATGAAGAACTTGCACTTAGCCCCATCACATTCCTTGGAAACGGAGCAGAAAAATGCCTGGAGGTAATCAAGCATGAAAACGCCCATTTTATAAACGGTGTAGACACCTCGGCGGCCCACCTGGGTATGCTAGCCTATAATAAATATCGCCATGGTGAGTTTGAAAATCTGGCCAATTTCGAGCCAAAATATCTCAAAGAATTCCAAAGCAACAAACCTATCAAATCATAAATGCGTTGTTAACTATATGCAAAACGAAATAATAAACCGTGTAGCAGAAAGCTCCCTGATTACCATTAATCTAGAAGACTATTACACGCCAGGCGAAAGGGTAGTTTATGATCTTAAGGGTAATCTTTTTCAGGAGATTATCTTAAAAGAAAAAGACTTTAGAGCCTTCGTTGCCACGCACGATTGGAGCCAATACCAGGATAAATATGTTGCCATCCATTGTTCGACAGATGCGATTGTTCCTGGCTGGGCATTTATGATATTGGCCTCACGCATCGGTCCCTATGCTAAAAAGGTTGTTTTCGGCGACTTACAAGCTTTAGAGCAGTCGTTGTTTCAGGACGCGTTGGCAGCCATGGACCCCACCCGGTTTCAGGACGCCAGGATCGTGGTCAAAGGCTGCGGTCATCTACCAATCTCACAGTTTGCCTATGTGGAAGTCGTGAGGCTGCTGCGCCCCGTGGTTTCAAGTATTATGTACGGCGAACCATGCAGTACCGTACCTATCTATAAGCGCAAGAAATAATTTAGTAAAGGTCCTTTGGGCGTGTCCCCATCTTTTGCCTTGGAGCAAAAGGGGGTCAGGCTATCACTGCAAGTCCTCCCACCGGCAGGCTACCGAGCCCATGGGGCGCTTCAGCGGCGGTGGTGCGGGCTTTCCACTCTATCCTTCACGCAACCTCGCGGGTACGAGCGGTTTAAAAACGGCAATTGAAAATAACAACTACAAGAAGACTCTCCGACAACTGCCACGTTTTCCTGCCGACGCTCGCAGTGATGCTTGGTGAATCCTGCACCAACCAAAACCTTCAAAACCACCAAAACCCACCAGAACCACCAAAACTGACCAAAATCCCCAATATCCCCAAAACCACCAAAATTCCCAAAACCACCAAAACCACCAAAACCCCCAAAATTCCCAAAAACCCCCAAAATTCCCAAAGTCCCCAAAATCACCAAATCCCCAAAATCTCCAAAACCATAAACTCCAAAAACCCCAAAACCCCGCGTCATTCCAATATTTCTGGAACAGAAATATATTGGAATCCCCCGGATACGGGGTGCCAATCAAATAAATCACTACACCATGAAACACAAGGATGAGACTAGTCGAGGCTACTGCTTCCGCAGTTCCAATTCAGGGAACTACCCCTAACACATACAAAAAAATTCTATGCCACAATTTTAAATCACAGGGTGTAAAGATAGTCACTGCACAAAATGCCATTCCTGCACTTGGCTTACTAAGGCTGAGAACTCGTTATGAATTAAGTACCTTGTTACTCAACATTTTCATAATCTCTTCACAATACCGATGCTTGCCAATGTGCAACTGACAGATCGTATAGTAGCTATTATAATTTAGGTTTCGTGTCAGGTATTTGAGAGTCAGACACGAATTTGTTTCATATGGTTGGAACCTAAAGCTCAAACAATTATATATAAAATCATTGGTCTGAAATTTATTTGGCTTCTTTTCTTACTTTCATGGCTAGGGAAAGCACCAGGTACATAGATTTCCTTACAATTATTCTTTCTTTAATAATTCAGGCTTTCGCTAAGAGAATTAGTAGCAACCATCTCTTACAAGTACATCAATAAATAGATAGACTAAATTGAACAAATACGATTATACTTTATGATAGAAATTATATTTCCTCATTATAGATTACACATTTCGAAGAACGCCAATTACCATTTGTAGATAATTCATACCTTTCCGTACCCGAAATGTATCCCTTTGAGCAGCTATAAGCCCGCACCAGCAGGGGCCGCGCTTATAGCTACAATTAACAAACCCAGCAGGCCTAATACGCCAACTGTTGCGCCCGCCCCTGTTTCTTTTCTGCCTATAATCTTATTTCCACCTTTGTGATGAATAGAACGGGGCCCGGTATCAGATTGGATAATTTCACTCACCCAAAATTCATTTTCAGAAATGAATTCGCTTTTGAAATCCGGATTCAGCGAAAGCGTCAATATGCTTCGAAAATATATCGGGGAATTTTCCCGCGTAAAATTAAATCGGTCTGCATTGATCATTCCTTCCTTTATTTTTAAACCTATTCGTTCGCTCTTGTCCTTCAGCTCTACGTAATTGTTATTGATAGACAATATCTGTATTTTCTTGGGCGATTTAGGCGGAATAAAAGTTATGGTCTCTGCGCGTTCAGCATTGCCAGATATTGCAACTGATGAAGTTGAAATCCCGTTAAAATAATTGACCCTACTATTCACCTCTCCTGTAGCCTGAATGTCATAAGAATCCCTCCAATAAGTATAACTCTGGTCATCAAAAACCAAAGCCGATCGTCTCCAGTCTATGAATAGAGCCTGCTCCGATTTATTGAAAAATGTTAAATGAACAGGGGAATTTGAACCCTCGAACGAATATTTTATCTGAAGCGTGTCGTTTTCAAAAATAAATTCACGGGCCTCGTTCACGTCCATATTGCTGGAAAGTGTGGCGTATTGATAAGAAACACATCGGGTCATAGCAAATCCGACTAAGATGGATAAAATAGTAGTTAGAGTTCGGTTCATAAATGTGTGGGTTTTTTCTAAATGCCCTCAAATATTAAGCCATTTGCTCCGTGGTAGCCGAAGTTTTGAAAACGCCAGAAGCCATATTTCACCCCGCTGTTGCAAGTGTTTTTTTCTCGTAACTCAGTTAATTTCTATATAAAAGCAATCTCAGGCATACCTTTTCCTCTAGAGTGTTCGATTGCACTGCTGTACTTTCATGCCATGGTTCATTTGCAAAACCAGCTATAAATAGGTTCCGAAGTCAAGCAGATTTGGAGTGCTGCATCTCGCTTGGTCAATCTATTGCGTACAGCATAATTTTTAAACCAAAACCCCTAACGCATTCCTGCACTAGGGGTTTTCAATCGATATAAAATCGTCACTTATGTAACGCTTAGTTTAGACTTGGCTTAAACCACCATCAACAGCTACTTCTACGCCGTTAATGAAAGAAGCATCACCAGAAGCTAAGAACAGGACGGTTTTAGCAATCTCTTCAGAAGTTCCAAAACGACCTAGGGGAACTTGCTGAGAAAAACTAGTGCCCATACCTTCTAACTCTTCCTCAGACATTGGCATTTTACCATAAATTGGAGTATCAATCGGGCCTGGGGCAACACTTACCGTCCTTATATTTTTAGCTGAAAGTTCCTTCGCCAAAATTCTGGTCAAAGTTCTCAGCGCCCCTTTTGTTGAAGAATATACGCCTGAGCCAGGGAAGCCTTTCTGATGAACAATCGATGTGTTACTTATAATAACGCCACCATCATTCAAATAAGGAATAGCCTCTTTGATAGTGAAAAATGGATTTTTCACATTGATGTTAAAGTGATCATCAAAATGCTCTTCGGTAATGTCTGATACTGGTGCAAAGAATGCGATACCGGCATTCAAGAATAAGATGTCAATATTTCCGTATAAAGAAACCGCTGCATCCACAGATTTTTTAGCTGAATCAAATTGGGCCGCATCTGCCAATATATATTTGGCATCATAGCCAATCTCTGCTACGGCACTTTCCAATGCGTCAAGCCTTCTTCCTGTTATCACCACTTTAGCGCCTTCTTGCGCAAATAATTTCGAGGTGGCCAATCCTATTCCACTGTTTCCTCCAGTGATCAATGCTACTTTATTTTCTAATTTTCTCATGTGTTGAATAATTTATTTGAAACGTTTGGTTCAGATATCGAGTATATTGAAACGATTGTTTCAAATAAAATAAGTTTTATTGAAAAAAAATTTCAAACCTATAAATATCAGTGAGTTGAAATTAAAGCGTAGACAACACCTGATCGGCTATGCCCTTGATATGCTTTTTATCGGTATCCACCATAGCAGTAATTCGGAGTCCCTGAAGAGAGGAAAAAAGATATTGGGCTAGAATATTGGCATCCTTTGACTGATCTATCTCTCCCACCTCTTGCGCTTTAATTATTAGCTTTTCAAAAGTGTTAACGACACTCTTTTGATTTTCAGCTAAAAATTCACGTATCTGTGGTTCAGTATTGCTCAGTTCGGTTGCACAATTAGATAAAAAACAGCCTTTTGCAGACTCGCTCGACATTTCAGACCAAACACCGTCAAACAATAGTTTAATTGCATCTTTTGGTGACCTACTCACATCCTGCAAGGACTGAAGTATACCATTTTGTAATCTCTGATAATGACAAAGTGCTTCCTTGAACAACTGAAATTTGCCTCCATAAGAATTATAGATACTCGAGCGATTGAGCCCGGTAACATTTACCAAATCCTGCATAGAAGTACCATTATAACCCTTCTCCCAATAAACATTGGTTACTTTCTTTATGGTTTCTTCCCTATCGAATAAAACGGACTTAGGCATCCTGGAACAAACGTTTCAGTTACATTAATGTTTTAATTAATCTGAAATAGCAGGTCAGCGCCCTGCCAAGCGCAAGACTTCCTGTGCTTTTTTATGGTCACTCAGACACCGTTCGGCACTAGCTACAGCAACAAAGACACAATACACCTCTACGTCTAAGACACCTGTCACATCTGCATAAAATCC
>LXQK01000090.1 GCA_001683905.1 Marivirga sp. ANT-B6 | reverse complement strand
GGCGGTGCATAATGGCCCGACTTCCACATTGCGAGTTGTTGGTTAAATAGCTTAGCATATATTTTTTACGCGTGTTTTTGTAATTTTTTATCCGATAGCAGAATTGACGAATACAAAGGTTTACCCTTCCAAGTTCATTTCAACTAGCTTTGGGTATTAGTCAACTTTAAAATGATGAGACGAAATGAAGATTATAGTGTTCCAGTAATACTGAAAATCGAAAATTTATATTCCAACATAGACGCTGTAAAAGATCGATCTTATGGCATAAGAGAGCATCTAAAATACGATTATTATCAACATCTCAACAGGCTGAACGATAAGAAGCTACAATTGGAAAGAAAACTGGAAGAATTTAAAAATTCGACCTCAGGCACTTACGATCAAATAAAAGACGGTGTAGAAGATAAGATCTACGAACTGAGCCTGGTGATACAGGAAATTAAAGAAAGATTTCAAGAATAAAAGATGGGCGCTTCGAGTGCCTTTTTTTATGCCTATGTACATGGATATAAAAAAAATATTTATATTTGTTGTGCATGCAAGATTATTTCTCTATTACATCTGACTTACCCTATTTCGCATTTTTTGCCGCGATGCATTCCCTGTATCATCATGCCTGCTGACCTTTGTTTAATCTATTCGTTACAGAATAAAATAATTTCATGAATAATTTACTAAGAATAGCCATCCAAAAATCAGGAAGGCTTAATGAAGACTCCTTAAAGTTGATCAAGGAATGTGGCGTAAAATTTAATAATGGCACCGGCAAACTGAAATCTACAGCTACCAATTTTCCTTTAGAATTTTTGTTTTTGAGAGACGATGATATACCAGGCTACGTCGCCGATGGCGTAGCAGATATCGGTATAGTAGGTGAAAATGTATCTGTTGAAAAGGAAAAGCATGTATTGATTACAAAAAGGCTTGGATTCTCCAAGTGCAGATTGTCCCTTGCGATTCCAAAGGCCAAGGCATACCAGGGCCCTGGTGATTTTCAGGGTGTAAGTGTGGCCACCTCATACCCAAAAATCTTGAGCAACTACTTCAAAGAGAAAAATATCGTGGCCGATATACATGAAATAAGCGGCTCAGTAGAAATTGCCCCAAGCATCGGCCTGGCCGACGCCATCTGTGATATAGTAAGTTCCGGGAGCACGCTCTTAAGCAATGGACTCAAGGAAGTGGAAGTAATCTTTAATTCGGAAGCTGTTTTAATTGAATACCCGGATTTGGCACCCGCCAAACAAGAGATTTTACAGCAACTATTGTTTAGGATGAAAGCTGTACAGGCCGGAAAAAATAATCGCTACATCCTGCTCAACGCACCCAACGACAACCTCGATAAAATTGTGGCCGTACTTCCGGGCATGAAGAGTCCAACCATTCTGCCCCTGGCAATGTCTGGTTGGAGTTCTGTGCATTCTGTTGTGAACGAAGACGCTTTCTGGGAAGTTATAGAACAACTTAAGAACCTCGGCGCTCAGGGCATCCTGGTGGTCCCTATTGAAAAAATGATCCTTTAGACTCAAGATAATTACTTCCAAAGCTTTGCAACTACTGAAGCTTTCATAGAAAACTAAAAATTCTGCTGCATGAAAATTGTGAGATATCCCAAGAGGAAGACCTGGAGTGAGCTACTAACACGTCCGGTACAGGAATTTAAAAAGATTGAGAAAATTGTAAATCCTATTCTTAAAAAAGTGCGACGGAAGGGGGATAAGGCAATACGGAAGTTTGCACAAGAATACGACCATGTTACTTTATCCGAGCTTTTGGTGAGCCGTAAGGAGGTGAAAGATGCAATTCCAAAAGTAAGCACGACGCTAAAAAATGCCATCGATATTGCGATAAGGAATATAGAGACTTTTCATGAAGCGCAAAAAGACCAGTTACTGGAGGTGGAGACCATGCCTGGTGTATTTTGCAGCAGAAAAAGCCTACCTATCCCAAGTGTGGGCTTGTACATACCAGGCGGCACAGCTCCCTTGTTTTCTACGGTCCTCATGTTGGGTATACCGGCCAATATTGCAGGATGCGAGGAAATCATCATTTGTACGCCGACCGATCATGCAGGAAACATCAATCCTGCCATTTTATATACCGCCAACAAAATTGGGATCGATAAAATTATCAAGGTAGGTGGTGCACAGGCGATTGCTGCTATGGCATATGGTACAGAGTCCGTACCAAAAGTGTGTAAAATTTTTGGGCCGGGTAATCAATATGTTACCACAGCCAAACAAATTGTAAGCAAAGAAGGTATTGCCATTGATATGCCCGCAGGCCCGTCAGAGCTTTTAGTCTATGCCGATGATACGGCCATTCCCGCCTTTGTAGCTGCTGACCTGCTTTCACAGGCAGAGCATGGTGTGGATAGCCAGGTGGTCTTAGTGACAACCAGCGAACATATCTTAAAGGAGGTGCCAAAATGTGTGCTTCAGCAACTTCAAGACCTGCCCCGGAAAAACGTCGCGGAAAAGGCTTTAGCCAATAGCCTGGCCATATTGATGAAAAATGACATTGAGGCAATGGATTTAATTAACGAGTATGCCCCCGAGCACCTTATCCTTATGGTAGCTAGCCCGGAGAACATGGCTCAAAGAGTTAAAAATGCAGGTTCTGTATTTTTGGGTAATTATACACCTGAATCGGTCGGCGACTATGCTTCAGGTACCAATCATACCTTGCCCACCAACGGTTACGCTAGAGCCTATAGCGGTGTATCGCTTGATAGCTTCATGAAAAAGATAACTTTTCAACATTTGACACCTGCAGGTCTCAAAGCCCTGGGCCCTGCGGTAGAAGCCATGGCGGAAGCTGAGCACCTACGTGCCCACAGGCAGGCAGTTTCGGTAAGACTTAAATACCTGGAAAACCATGTTTAATCTTCGAGATATCATTAGGCCACATCTGGCGACATTAAAACCTTACTCTTCTGCCAGAGATGAGTACAAAGGCAACGAAGGTATATTTCTTGATGCCAATGAAAATGCCCTCGGTTCAGCCACTACCGAAGATTTTAACAGGTACCCTGACCCTTATCAATGGCAGATAAAGGATAAGTTGGCAATAATAAAAGCTATAGCTGTTGATAATATATTCCTCGGGAATGGAAGTGATGAAGCAATAGATCTTCTTTTCAGGCTATGCTGTAGACCTTCGATAGATAATGTAATTATCTTGCCTCCAACCTATGGGATGTATGATGTAAGTGCCAATATCAATGATGTAGAGGTTCGAAAGGTGTTGTTGAATGGCGAATTTCAAATCAATGTCGAGGCTGTTTTACAGGCAGTCGATGCAAAAACGAAATTGATTTTCATCTGCTCGCCCAACAATCCGACGGGCAACAATATCGATGTCACATCGATCAACCGCATCATTGAAAGTTTTTCAGGCATTGTCGTAATCGATGAAGCCTATGTAGATTTTTCTACTCAGGCAAGCTTCATCCAATCACTGAGGCAATATCCAAATGTAGTTGTACTGCAGACGTTCAGCAAAGCTTGGGGGCTGGCAGGGTTGCGCTTGGGTATGGCGTTTGCTTCTGAAGCTATCATTGCTTTGATGAACAGGATCAAGCCACCTTATAATGTAAATAGCCAAACGCAAAAGATCGCTTTGGAAGCGTTAGCCAATCATGATAAAGTAAAAAAGATGGTTAAAACCATCCTTCAGGAACGCTTGATTTTGCAAGAGGAGATGAAAAAATTGGCGGTAGTAGAGGAAATCTTTCCTTCAGATGCCAACTTCATCATGGTGCGGGTAAAAGAGGCTAAGGAAGTTTACAAATACCTGGTGACGAAAATGATCATTGTAAGAGATAGATCCAGTGTACAACTTTGCGACAACGCCTTGAGGATAACCGTAGGTACTGCCGATGAAAATCGACAGCTCCTACAAGCCCTTTCACATTATGATTACCTGAAATTTCCCGATTCGAAATATTTTATTGCGTAGTGCCTAAGTAGAATCCGTCTTCAAGAGCGGCCTTGAGGTATTGTTTGCCATATCAGGTACATATTAGGCCGTGATTACAATATACATTCGCAAAAATTGATCTCAATTATGAAAAAATTTTTATTTATAGACCGTGATGGTACCATTATTAAAGAACCACCTACCGATTATCAAGTCGATTCTCTTGAGAAACTGGAATTTATACCCAGGGCTATTTCAAACTTAAGGAAAATAGCCCAGGATAATTTATTCGAATTGGTGATGGTAACCAATCAGGATGGATTGGGAACAGCCTCCTTTCCAATTGATACATTCTGGCCCGCGCAGTATAAAATGCTGCGAATATTAGAAGGAGAGGACATCCTGTTTAAAGCAATTCATATAGACGACACTTTTGAACATGAAAACGCAAACACGCGCAAGCCAGCCACAGGCATGTTGACTGCTTATATGAATGGCGACTATGACCTCGAAAACTCATATGTTATTGGAGACAGGGTCACCGATATTCAGCTTGCTCAAAATCTAGGCGCTAAGGCCATTTTTATTGGCGAACATGCCGAAGGTGCCGCTTTATGTACCCTGGACTGGGACGAGATCTACCATTTTTTAAAGCTACCGGCTCGTAAAGCACAATATCAAAGGACCACCCGTGAAACCGATATCCTGATTAATTTGAACCTTGACGGTAGTGGTAAAACAAAAATTAATACGGGCTTAGGATTTTTTGACCATATGCTTGACCAGGTCGGTAAACATGCAGGTGCTGACCTTACTATTACTGTTCAGGGAGACCTGCATATCGATGAACATCATACCATTGAAGACACTGCTTTGGCACTTGGAGAGGCCTTTGCCAGAGCCCTTGGCGAAAAACGCGGCATCAATAGGTATGGCTTTTTGTTGCCTATGGATGATGCCATGGCACAGGTAGCCATTGACTTTAGTGGTCGGCCCTGGCTGGTTTGGGAAGCAGAATTCAAAAGGGAAAGGGTAGGGGATATGCCGACCGAAATGTTCTACCATTTCTTTAAATCTTTTTCTGATGCGGCTAAATGTAATTTAAACATTCAAGTGGAAGGCGATAATGAACATCACAAGATTGAATCCATTTTTAAAGCCTTTGCAAAAGCCGTTAAGATGGCCGTGCAACGTGATGATAAACAACTTGATAACCTTCCCAGTACCAAAGGTATGTTGTAAAAAGCCGAAAATATTACACATGTCATGTTTAAATATAAAATAATATAGTTATATTTCTAAAAATTTGAATTTATGACCATCCGAACTCTTTTTCTTGCTACTTATCTGCTTTTATCGCTTTTTCTGGTAATTCCTGGCTTTGGGTTAGGTAGGGAAGATCCTGGAAAGAAAAAGGTTGTTAAGATGGAAAATTCGCTACTGTGGCAAATCAGTGGCAATGGCCTGGAAAAACCTTCTTTTTTGTATGGAACCATACATCTCATTTGCGAGCAGGATATGCAATTTACGCCCGAAATACAGGCAAGTTTTGCATCAACGGATCAATTAGTCCTGGAGATTAATATGATGGATCCTGAATTTCTAATCGATATTCAGCGACTGATGTTTATGCAGGACGATAAAAAGCTGGCCGATCTACTTGGTCCCGACGACTATAGTAAGGTAAAATCCTTCTTTTCTGATTCTTTGGGTATGGACCTGCAACTTATGGAGAGAGTGAAGCCTTTTTTCTTGCAGGGAATGTTGTATGGGCAAATATTAGGATGCCAACCGGAAGGATATGAGCAAAAGTTTATGGAAATGGCCTCTGATGCAAATAAGAATGTACTGGCGTTGGAGACCTTACAATTACAAATGGAATTATTTGACCAGATTCCATATCAAAAGCAGGCAGCGTTGCTCCTTGAAATTATTGTAGATTATGAAGAAAACAAGCAAGAATTTTTTGAACTGGTAAACACCTACAAAAAACAGGATATCGAGGGCGCTTACCAGCTGATCAAAAAGGCAGATGCCGGCCCCGAGAGCTTTGAGGAGGCCTTACTTACCAAGAGGAATATGAACTGGATTCCTATGATTGAGGAAATGGCCAAAGACAAGCCTACATTTATTGCCGTAGGCGCCGGGCATTTGGCGGGTGAAAATGGTGTTATCAATTTGTTGAGACAAAAAGGATACCAGGTAAAACCTGTTCAATAAAACTAAAGCTGCCTTTTGGTGATATGGTCATTGCTGACTGTGTTACCTTCAGTCTCCCAAACCATTATTTTTTTCCAGACCAATAGTTTCTCTTTTCAGCAACATTTCAGGTGCTCACTTCAAACCATCGTCGAATAATTCGGATCAGGCGGAAATTTTCACGGCCAGAATGTTAAGTTCTTATACTTATATAGTAATTTGCAGCCCTAATGTGTAAGCATTTTTTTGGTGCTATATTACAACGGTATAAAATTGTTCTTCCGTTACCTAACAAATATGTCTGAACAGATTTTAATTCTTGATTTTGGTTCCCAGTATACACAACTTATCGCCCGGCGGGTGCGGGAGTTGAACGTGTATTGTGAAATCCACCCATTCAATAAAATTCCACCCATCACTGATGACATCAAAGGCGTAATTCTTTCTGGCAGCCCTTCGTCTGTAAGGGAAGAGGGCTCTCCGGATGTTGATTTTTCTCTATTGAGAAATAAGGTGCCGGTGCTGGCTGTATGCTATGGAGCGCAGCTGATGGCGCAAAAAGGCGGAGGGAAAGTACTCCCTTCAGAGATTAGGGAGTATGGCCGTGCCAAGTTAGCTAAAGTAGACACCCACGATTACCTTATGAAAGAAATAACGGTGAATTCGCAGGTGTGGATGTCACATAGCGATACCATTTCTACCTTACCCGCAGATTTTAAGGTTATTGCAAGCACGCCAACAGTTGCTGTGGCAGCTTATAAAATTGATAATGAGCCCACCTACGGTATACAGTTTCATCCGGAAGTTACCCATTCACTGGAAGGGAAAACGATATTAAGAAACTTTGTTGTACATATTTGCGCATGCTCCCAGGATTGGACGCCCGACATTTTTATAGAATCGACGATTGCGTCATTACAAGACAAATTGCAGGATGATAAGGTTGTACTTGGGCTATCAGGAGGCGTGGATTCTTCTGTTGCGGCAGTACTTATAGACCAGGCTATAGGTAAGAACCTGCACTGTATCTTTGTCGACAACGGCTTGCTGCGGAAAAATGAATTTCAACTCGTCCTCGATTCTTACAAAGAAATGGGGCTAAACGTAAAAGGTGTTGATGCCAAAGCCAAATTTTATCATGCGTTAGCTGGGCTCACTGATCCTGAACAAAAAAGAAAAGCAATTGGCAAGGTTTTTATTGATGTTTTTGACGAAGAAGCAGAAAAGATTCAAGGGGTAAGATGGCTGGCGCAGGGAACAATTTATCCTGATGTTATAGAATCTGTGTCGGTAAAAGGCCCTTCAGCAACAATTAAGTCGCACCATAACGTAGGTGGATTACCTGCATATATGAACTTAAAAGTAGTGGAACCCCTGAACTCTCTGTTTAAGGATGAAGTTAGGTTGGTGGGTAAGACACTTGGGATAAAGGAGACCATTATCGGGCGTCATCCCTTTCCAGGTCCTGGGCTTGCTATTCGTATTCTGGGGGATATCACTGCCGAAAAGGTTAGGACGTTGCAGGAAGTAGATGATATTTTTATAACAGGCTTGAAAACTGCTGGTTTATATGACCAGGTTTGGCAGGCTGGAGCCATGTTGCTTCCAATTCAATCTGTGGGAGTGATGGGCGACGAAAGAACTTACGAAGGTGTAGTGAGCTTGCGTGCAGTAACCAGTGTAGACGGCATGACGGCAGACTGGTCGCACCTACCTTATGATTTCTTAGGCGATATCTCCAATGAAATCATCAATAAAGTAAAGGGTGTGAATAGGGTGGTATATGACATCAGCTCTAAGCCGCCAGCTACAATCGAATGGGAATAATATAATGCATAGTATAGGACAAACGTTACTGCGGTTAGGCATGGTAAATGTTAAGTCTGACCTGTATGAGTTACACTGTTATGCAGAGGCTGATGGCGTAAAAATGGTATTGGAAACTGGTAGTGATGAATTTTAAAAACTGATGAAAAAATATTTGAAGGTTGCCGTATTTTTATTTTTTGCATTCTTTTTTTCTGACGGTCTTGCACAATCAAAAGGAAGCATTCAAAAACAATACACAAGTGGAAAAGAGCTGTTCAAGCAAGGCAAGTATGTGCCGGCCATGGAGGTTTTTAAAGATCTTGCTAAGGTAAGCACGCAAAATCCTTTTGTGGAATACGCCTCATTTTATTATGGACTTTCCGCACTAAAAGCTAATGACACCAAGGCTGCAAGAGACATGTTTCTGCAGATCATTCAAAAATTTCCTGGCTGGGAAAAAACCGATGAGGTAAATTATTGGTTGGGTAAGATTTATCTTGACGAGGGAAATCTACAGCAAGGGTTTACCTACCTGAACAAAATAAAGAAAAAGGATACGCAAGCCGGAGCTCAGGCGCTAAAATTGCATTTTATCAACCAGCTGGAAGATATTGATCAGCTCAACCAAGCCTACACATTCAATAGAAAAAACAAGGAAGTAGGACAGCTGGTAGCCAAAAAGATAAGTGTGATGCCTTTGGCTGATCAAAATAAGGAATTGCTAGACCAGGTCATTAAAGATCACGGTTTAAAAAAGGAAAAATACGTAAGGGACATCGGGAAATCCCAAAAAAAACTGTCTTACAAAGTTGCCGTGATGCTGCCATTTTTTTACATGGATATGGTTGGCAATGGTAAGAGTGTAGGCAATCAATTTGTCGTTGATCTTTACCAGGGGATGTTGTTGGGCCTTCAAAAGGTCAACGAAGATGGAGCTAATATTGAACTGTTTGCCTATGATACACGCCGGGATAGCACCCATACCAAAAAACTTTTGCAGCAGGAAGAGATAAAAGGAATGGATATGATTATAGGCCCATTATATCCGGGTCCAAGTCAGATTT
>LXQK01000009.1 GCA_001683905.1 Marivirga sp. ANT-B6 | reverse complement strand
GAGGTATAAACACCACGGTCATCGCCTCGAGTAGCTTTTGCTGCCCTTCCACTTTTTGGTGTAAATATGGATTTCTTCCTACTCTCACAGAACGGTAAAATTACTTAAAAATCCTTTTTAATATTGAAAATCTGATAAATATATATTTCCAAAAATGAGAATAGGCCAGGCTTAAACAAGGGGTAAAGTTGAAATCTTTTTGGATGGAAAATTGCAAAAACATTTGCGCTGACTCAATTTCGAAACCCGACTGCTGAGAAATGGTCTTCGACTCAGCATGAAGGCGAAAATTAACCAAAGGTGCTTCAATTCGTGTAGGTTGATAACCAACCGCCAGTGACCTCAATATGAAATCCGCGTCCATGATGTAATTATACTTTTCATTGAGCGCACCTACACGGTTTACCAGCCCCCTGGACCAAAATGAAGCGGGCTGGCTATAGGCAAAATCTTTCCTTCCACCATTTTTAAAGCACCTTCCAATCGCACGGTCTGGTTCCATGTCTCGCCTTCTTAATCCGATCAACGCACCATCTCGTACTTTCTGAATATGCCCCATTTTCCAGTCGGCAGGAATAGCTGGCTGCAAATGTTGAAAGGCATTTTTTGTATAAAAGTCGTCACTATTTAGCCAGGCGATGATTTCACCAGTTGCCACGGCAAATCCTTTGTTGATAGCATGCGTCTGCCCTTCATCCTTTTTACTTTCCCAGTGGGTTATAAAGGACGTATATTTTTCTAACACCTGCACGGTGTGATCTTTGCTGCCCCCATCCATGATGATATATTCCAGATTCGGATATCGCTGCAAGATCACCGATCGAATCGTTTCTTCAATGTATTCGCCCTGGTTGAAACTAGGCGTAACTATTGTAATACGGGGCCAAGGCATGCCATTCTCCATCTTCTCCGGCCAGGCATCTGACTGCTCTGTCCAGGGCCATCCCTTTTTGTAGGATGGCGCCTCAGGGAGCTGCTCTATTGAAGACATAGCGTTTGAAATGGTCATGATCTAGATCTTGTTTTGGTAGTTAAACCTTGCTGATTTCCTTCCAGAATATAAGGTCGCCAAAAATCAAGATCATTTTTATCCCATGCGTGGCAACCAAAGGGCAATTCATTGTTGTTTTGTGCGAAACAATAGGCAGGATCACATTCAAACGAGAACTTTAATGCAGTATTAACATCTGGAACTTTGAACCATGGAAAATACCTGGGCGCATAAACGCCCCAGAATTCATCTTCATTCCTGGAGTAATTTTCAATCATATACCGGCTGTTATTTTTATAGCCAAACATCATCCGGAGGACAACCACAGCCTTTTCAAATCTGTTGGCGATGTTTATTTTTTTAACGCTTCCCATTATCTCCGACGGCGACTGTATAATTTTATAGGCATAGATCACTTTTAAGAAGCTTTGAATATTCCTTAAAGAGAAACCACCATTGCCGACAGCATATAGATGCCCTTCATGATGCGATGTGGCAAATGAGGTAAACCAAGGGGAGCCAACATAGTCGTAGCCTGCTTTTACCCACTCGTCCAGCCTATCCTCAAAGACAAAAGCATCGAGATGATACATCAGCATGTATTGATATTGTCGAAATCGCTTATAAAATGTGGCGCTCAAGAGCAGCTTACAGTGTCTTTTGGCACTTCCAAAATACTGAGGATCAAAGACAGTGACAGCTATGTTCGGGTATAATCCCTTGTAATAAGAGACGTCGAGCGACGGTGGAGCAAAAAAGACGACATCATACCTGCCAAGAACCTCGTGGACGCGGTGTAAGGCAAGTAGTTCAAACTCACTGAGGCTTGCTTTGTGAATTGGAATAACAATTACTACATCTTTTAATTTTAAGTGCTTTACCATATCCAATTATCAAAATTTTTTCACGCTCAGCTACCCTGCCAGCAGAATCAACTGAAGCGTAAGATCGCCTTCTTCATATCGCCCGGGGTGCCGATGTCGAGGCAATAGCCTTCGGGAAAGGTCACTGACGCTACTTTTAATCCTGCATCTATGGCTGCCTGGATCACATGCCCTACGTATATTTCGTTTTCAACTTTTACAGGATCTTTCATTAAATTTGAAAGATATCCGTGCATAAATGCTGTAAAAGCAGGCGACCACACGGCAATTCCCCAGGTGTATCGCAGCGTAGTAGTGGCTGGTTTAATATGCAAGCTGATTATTCTACCATGCTCATCCTGCTCTACCATATCAAATTTGGAAGTCTCTTCCACAGGAAATAAGCCTAATGCAATATCTGCCTGTGTATTTTGCTGCTTTTCGATCAGTTTTTCAAACGCATCGTCTGGTTCAAAGATAATATCAGGAAAGCCTAACGCGACGAGATGATCTTTTACAAAGGGAAATGCCTGATCTAATGTAAAAGGGGTTCCAAAGGGAAGCCCCATCAATAGATAACCAATGCTCAACTTCAAGGCACTACCATCGCCATAATATTGTGGTATATCCCACTTTCCCTCCCGTATAATGATGTATACTTTTTCTATGCCTGCTTTTTGCATGGACTCGAGCAGGTATGATGACACCGGCTTTGGCAAGGACCGCTCCTCCTTCGAGGTGAAGCCTATGGGAAAAAGTTCTTTGCTGCAAGGTAGCTGACCCATTCTACTTGCCCTTCCTCCCGCTGGCAATAAGCCTATAATATTTTTACCCGGTACATTCATTCAACTAGCTTTAAAAGATCAATTTTCAATAAAATATCCGCGGTATCTTTCACGAGCGAAAAGGGCATACCTGCTTTTTCGGCAATGTCAAGGAGTGAATGTTGACCGTCGCTGTAATTTAAGATCCAAAGCACGGCCATTTGTTTTCGTTGCACATCTGCATCGCCGCTCATCCTGTCATAAAGTCCCCTTCTTCCCAGCTGAGGTTCACCTTTCATATGTTGGTTAAGATAAACGTGATTGTGGTCCAGCATAAACGTGATTTCTTGTAATAGCAGCAGTGATTCTTCCAGATAGCCTGGCCGTACAAAGCTGAGGTTATCTGCGGAGGTATGATATTCCGGATAACCGCCATTTGGGCTGCGCATAAGGCTACCTACTGCCAGGTTAAAGCCAGGTGAAGCATATTGCCGCTCATCATATCCGTAGGGAACAAAATCGGAAATGGTATAGGGAATGCCACTTCGTTTTAAAGCATGTAAGACCACGTCGTTAATAGCAGAAGGAGTTTTGCGTGTTTTCTTATAGGTAAAACCACCGGCATCGCCCAGATTAGAGATGACCAGGCCATATTTGATCCGGGAAACCTTTGCTTCATTCCTGGCCAACCAGGCAATTGCACCGATGGTAACAGGCACGAAAACAAATCTATAGCCATAGTAGGAATTTTGTTCCTGTAAATGCTGTGCAAGGAAAATAGCTGTTGCAATGCCTGACAGGTTATCGTTGCATAACGAAGGATGGCAGATATGACAGGATATCAGCACCTCTTCCTGGGAGGATCCGGGAATGAATAATTCACCGTAGGTAAGATGGCCGTCTTCCAGAGCGCTATCAATAAAAACTTCATATTCTTCATCCGCCAAAGCAATCTTTTGCCGGTGGGTGGTGCAAAAGGCCCATTTTTCCTGGTAATAAGAGGTGCGGTATGGAATTAGATCCGGCTGCTCTGGTAAAGTATACAGGTGTTCTTTCAATTCATCCAGCGACACCTTTTGATGAACAGGCGCACTGTAGTTGAGCACATGAAGATTGTGGTTCCTGAAATCAATAATCTTTTCCCCGTGTTTATCTTTTACCCACGCGTCCCTGATGTTCCATTCTTTAGGGATAGTCCAGTCAAAAACCTCCGTACCTGTAGGCACTTCTTGTATCGTCAGGGGCACATACTGTTGTAGAATCGCCAAAGTCTTTCGCAGCCCATCCCCTGTTATACTTCTACAGATAGGATACAGCTCTTCGATAAGCTTATACATATTCTTGCCTTCTCCTATAAATGTATTTACGCCCATACTTTCACTTTTTACGCTACTGGTCCTTCAAACACCTGCAGTTGAGGAACAAAAACGACAAATTTTGACTCCCATTCTGAGATGTAGTCAAGTTGCTCTACAATTTCCCGGGTTAGGTTCCAGGGGAAAATGATCACAAAATCAGGTTTTAATACTTTAAGCTTAACTTCTTCGACGACGGGAATATGGCTGCCAGGTAGAAATTTATGTTGCTTATGAGGTGAAAGATCTACCACAAACTCTATCAGGTCATTACCCTTCACGCCACAGTAGTTCAAAAGCGTATTGGCCTTAGCAGCGGCTCCGTAACCTACAACTTTTTTTCCCGCGCGTTTTTGTTCGATCAAAAACTGCCACAGATTATATTTAATATCGTCGACCCTTTCCTGAAAATTTTCATAGTAGGTCATCGCTGTCATGCCTGTATTTCGCTCCTTTGTCAACAGGTCATTGACCCTGGTCGAGACTGTTTTGGTATCGTCATTATCATGTTTGGCAAAGATACGCAACGATCCACCATGGGTGGCAATTTCTTCTACATCAAACAGCTCGAGCCCTTGTTTTTCAAATACTTTTTGCACGGTAAAAAAAGACAAATAAGAAAAATGTTCGTGATAGATAGAATCAAACAAACAATCTTCTACCAAACGAAGGAGGTGTGGAAACTCCATCGTTACGACACCTCCTGGCTTCAATGCCACTTTCATACCTGCCACAAAATCATTAATATCAGGCACGTGAGCCAAAACGTTGTTTCCTAAAATTAAATCGGCTTTGATACCTTGTGCTGCTAATTGCTGCGCAGCAAAATTTTCCGTAAAAAACTCCACCAGCGTATCGATACCTTTTTCTCTGGCTACTTTTGCCGTATTGGCCGTTGGATCTACGCCAAGCACAGGCACATGCTTTTCTTTAAAATATTGCAGCAAATAACCATCGTTCGAAGCCACCTCTATCACTAGAGATTGTTCGTTATAGCCAAAGCGCTGAATCATCATGTCTACATAAGCTTTGGAATGCGCCAGCAGACTGGTAGAGAAAGAGGAGAAATAGGTATACTCCTGGTCGAAAATTTCTGCTGCTTTCTTTACCTCATCTACCTGCACCAGAAAGCAAGAGGAACAAACGTAGGTCTTCAAAGGATAATAAACCTCCGGCTCTTTCAATTGTCCCTCCTTCAGCATGGCGTTGGAGGGAGGGCAATTTACTAAATCAATAAATACTTTATCCAATGGAGCTTTACAGTGCCTGCAATTCATGAATCCTTTTTTTAAATTAAAAAGCAAAAAGCACCAGGCCTTAAATGCCTGGAAGTTATGATAACAAATATCGAAAGTCAAAAACGTTTTTTTTCAATATATCATCGCGCCTTTCCTTAAACTCTTTCCATCCGGTAAGGATGATAAGATGGGAAGTTCTATCTAATAAATCGTCAAGACTATCGGCGTATTCGATGGGTAGATGATATTCTTTGTCGAATGCGTCATTGGCCATTGGGTCATACGCTATAATTTCCTTGTGGCCATTGGCCAGCAACCTGGCGATGATATCTTTGCTTGGACTCATCCTTACATCATCAGAACCGGGTTTGAAAGACAGGCCTAATACGCCTAGTACTTCTTTAGCCCCAACATTCTTTGAAATTTTATCTGCCACAAAATTCTTTACGTCCTCGTTGATTTTCAGATTTGCAGCTAATATAGGTGCGTCGACCTGGTGGGCGCGCGCTATACTGAGTAAGGCCGACGTATCTTTAGGCAAGCAATATCCACCATAGCCACAACCCGGATAGATATAGGATGCCATGGCGGCGGGTTCACCCGACCACCGTTTATCCCCATGCAATATCCGAAACGAGGCAGCAATATCGATATCTCCTATTTTATCCGCAATCATGGCCATCTCATTGGCATAGCTTATCATGGTAGAAAGCATCGTATTGGAAAGGTATTTTATAAATTCTGCTCCGTTGAAGCTTACCTGGTGTAGTGGCGCATCAAAGGGTTTGTAAATTTCCTGAAGTATAGGCAATACCGCTTGGTCTTCTACTCCAATTACAATCCTGTCGGGGCGCATAAAGTCTCCCCAGGAATACCCTTCGCGCAGAAATTCAGGATTGGAGGCCAGGGCAAAGTTTCTCCTGCCTTTTGCCGAAACATACGGTTTTATCTTTTCCGACATCGTAGATGGAGGAACAGTCGATTTAATCACCAGTACCTTTAAATGATCCGATTCAATGGCTGTTATTGCATCGATAGCCTTATAGATGAAATTCAGGTCAGCACTTCCATCTGACAGCGAAGGTGTGCCTACGCAAATAAAAACCGCATTACTTTTATGTATCGCCTCCTTTAGGGGCACATCGAGAAGAAAATTTTGATGCAACTGCTCCCGTAGCACTTCCGGCAGGTGCGGCTCATGGAAGGGCACCTGAAATTTTCTAAGGTTTTCCAGCTTTTGCTGGTCTACGTCGATACCGAATACTTTAAAGCCTTTTTTGCTGAAACCCAAAGCTGTTGTTAACCCTACAAATCCCAACCCTATTACTGTGATCATCATGATTTAATATCAGCTTTCAAAAAAGACAGATAGCGACCGATTCCTTCTTCTACGGAAATGGAAGGTTGGTAGTCTAGGATGGCTTTGGCTTTCGAAATATCAGGGCACCTTCTGTTTGGATTATCAGTCATATAATCCTTGTCCTGAGAAAGCTTGAAGTCTACTTTTCCGGTATAGTCAAAAACCTGCTCACCCTGCTTCTTAAAAAGGCGGGCGAAATCGGCTACTGAGATTTCCGGCTTGTCCATTCCGATGTTGAAGATGTCAAAATGGCCATGCAATAGTGTTTTTAGGTATCCCTGAATGGCGTCTGTGATATAGCAAAAAGTCCTCGTTGGGGTACCATCCGAAAAAATTTCAATATCCTTGCCATTAACAACCGCTTGCGCAAAGTCTGCCGGTAATCGCCGATCATTAAGGCTCATACCTGGTCCAAAATTATTAAAAGGACGAACCACGCCTATAGGCATCTGGTACTTCTGCGCGAAAACATAACATAATGTTTCCCCAAATCTTTTTGCTTCGTCATAGCAGGCACGCGGCCCTATTGTGGCTACGTTGCCTCTGTAGTCTTCTTTGGTCGGTATAAATTCAGGAAACGGATCTCCATAAATCTCACTACTGGAAAAGAATAAAAATCCCTTCACCCGTTTTTCGGCATATTTATCGAGTAATTTTCGCAAACCTATAATATTAGCATCAAGCGTTTCAAGCGGATATATGCGGTAAAATGTAGGTGAGGCAATAGAGGCCAGATGAATGATTATATCGGCTTCATCAATACCTGGGATGGTATCCAATTCATGTCGAACAACATCAAATTCATGTAGTGATATTAAATCAGGATAATTTGCTTCGAGCTCCTGCATCCATTGCTTTCCATCTCCAGTGAGAAAATTCTCCAGGCCAATGATTTTTTTGATTTGCAGTTGGCTTGAAAAATAGGAAAAGAATTGCATAAAATAAAAGCCAAGAAACCCACCGCAGCCTGTGATCAAAATTGTGGAACTTTTCAATTTATTTAGTTCCTCCTTTGAAAGCTTTGAATAGATATTGGCCAGGTCTTCTTTGACAATGTGGTTGTGATTCATTGTAAATTGATTTTAAGCGACGAAAATTAGTCTTCCCAGACTTTCCATGGTGGTGACTGCTGTTTCCAGAAATCTTCTAAAACGTTCTTATCACGAAGTGTGTCCATAGAATGCCAGAAACCATGATGCCTGTAAGCGGCCAGTTGACCTGCTTTGGCCAGGCTCTCAATAGGGCTTCTTTCAAAAACAGAATCGTCTCCACTAATAAAATCCATTACCTGTGGCTCTAAAACAAAAAATCCACCATTGATCCAGGCGTTCTCCTCACCTACTGGCTTTTCTCTAAAATACTTGATTTTATTTTGATCCTTCATTAGATTAAAAGCACCAAACCTCCCTGGTTGCTGCACCGCAGTCAACGTAGCAACGGTCTTCTGGCTTTTATGGTAGGTAATTAGCTCCCCGATATTTACGTCGCTCACGCCATCTCCATAGGTCATACAAAATGTCTCATCGTCGAGAAAATGCCTGATTTTTTTTAACCTCCCCCCGGTCATCGTATCAGTCCCCGTATCTACCAGTGTCACTTTCCAGGGCTCTACCTCATTTTTGTGTACCTGCATACTATTATTCCTGATATCAAAAGTAATATCAGACATATGGAGGAAGTAGTTCGAAAAATATTCCTTAATGATATACCCCTTATAGCCACAGCAGATGATAAACTCATTGATACCGTACTGGGAATAAATTTTCATGATATGCCATATAATTGGTTTTCCACCAATTTCTACCATGGGTTTAGGCCTTATGCCACTTTCTTCACTAATCCTCGTACCAAAACCACCCGCTAAAATTACTGCCTTCATTGAGTAATTGATTTGTATTTAAAGTTATTTTCAAAAACCAAACTGCCTATAAATAGATCAGATTGCCATATCCCGATGTTGCCGATCGCTCATGTCCATTCAAGGATACATCCAGGTACAATCTGCAAACACACATCCAATGTCTGCTTTGCCATATTGTGTTAAATCACTTCCACCATCGACAATGGTAAAAGAAGTAAGGGCTTCATACCTATCAATATAGGCCACATTGGGTATATGGATTTGGAAGTCCAGATGATAAATACCGGGTGTAAGTAATCCTTGCGGTATGGAGACTACGAAATCCATTTCTGGTTTTGAAGCCAACTTCTTAAACGCCAGATTGGAGCCGAAAACTTTCCGAAGCGAAGCATCACGCAGGTCGAAACCTACCACTGCTTTACTATCCCAATGGTTGAACTTTAAATGCATCTTAAAGCGGATCAGGTCTGTATGTTTGAACTCAACCGCCGGTTGATCCAAATGATTGATCAGAACGATTTCACTAAAAAAGATATCCTTTTCATCATTTTCTGTTGCCAAAGCTATGGCGCCGGATTTGTTGTTTGTATTCAGATATTCATCCACCACATCATTAATTTTTCCAGCGGTAGCTATTCTTCCATCTTTCAACAAGATGCCATGCTTGCAAAGCTGATTAACAGAGCCCATATTATGGCTTACAAATAATACCGTGCGGCCGTGGCCTGCTACATCTTGCATTTTGCCAATACATTTTTCCTGAAATTCCGCGTCGCCAACAGCAAGCACTTCGTCAATAATGAGAATTTCAGACTCCAAATGGGCGGCAACAGCAAAAGCTAGCCGGACATACATGCCAGAAGAATATCTTTTAACAGGCGTATCCACATACCTTGCTACACCGGAAAAGTCAATGATTTCATCCAACTTGGCGCGAATTTCTTTCTTATTCATCCCCAAGATGGCTCCGTTCAGGAATATATTCTCTTTGCCGGTGAGTTCGGGGTGAAAGCCTGTACCGACTTCCAGTAAACTCGCCAACCTTCCTTTTATACTGAGGGAGCCTGTCGTAGGAGCCGTCACCCTGGATAAAATTTTAAGCAGGGTGGATTTTCCAGCACCATTTTTACCGATAATGCCTAAGACATCCCCTTGCTCAACCTTAAAGTTAATATCTCTAAGTGACCAGACGTATTCACTACTACCTATCGATGCCCGATCGTTTATATCACCAACCTTCAGAAAAGGATTCTCCTTTCCTCTGGCCTGGGCCCACCAAGCCTTCAGATCATTTTTGATAGTGCCGGTACCAATGTTTCCTAGTCTATATTGTTTTGATAGATTCTCTACTTTTATTACAATACCCATTCTACCTCTTGCCAGGAATTTGGTTAAACATGCACGTTAAACAGTATCTACAAATGATTTTTCTACTCTGTTAAAGATAAGGATGCCAAAAAACAATACGACCACCGTAAAAGCAACACTATATAATAAATGCCAAGGGTCCGTCGTACCTGATCCAAGGAATGCGTAGCGGAACGTTTCTATGATAGGGGTCATCGGATTAGCCAATACGATCCATCGATATTTTTCTCCAATCTCCGATAACGGGATAATGACCGGTGTGGCGTACATCAGCAGCTG
Organism: Marivirga sp. ANT-B6; assembly: GCA_001683905.1. GTDB lineage: Bacteria > Bacteroidota > Bacteroidia > Cytophagales > Cyclobacteriaceae > ANT-B6. The sequence goes on along the minus strand of LXQK01000009.1, from coordinate 435 downwards.
AACACCAAAACCTACAAGGAACGTAAGATCCCTATATTTGGTAGTCATCGATGAAATGATCATCCCAAACCCTAGCCCAAGGCCTGCCATTAAAAAAATCAGCAACGGCATATATAAAATGTAAATATTAGGCTGAATAGTTGACCCCTGGAAATACATGAAATAAAATACTGCGCCAAGAAATAGGAGAAACTGTATAAAAAACTTAATCAGATTGGAAGCTACAGTTGAAATGGGCATTATTAGCCGGGGAAAATATACCTTACCAAATATACTGGCATTAGAAGTAAAGGTTGTCGAGGTTTTGTTCAAACACTCAGCAAAATAGTTCCAGGCGGTGATACCACTCAAGTAAAATACAAAGGGCGGTATTCCATCGGTAGAGATCTTTGCAATATTTCCAAAAACTACGGTAAAAACCACCGTAGTAAGTAT
>LXQK01000089.1 GCA_001683905.1 Marivirga sp. ANT-B6 | reverse complement strand
GATAATATACATCTTGCGCAATCAATACCTTGCGTACCTTTTTACCTTCTGCACCCGTTTGTTTTGTGATCAACTGCATGCCCAAAATCTGGCCTGCCACCTCTTTTACCTGGTCAATATTTTTTGCAAGTTTTACACCACCACCTTTACCTCTACCTCCGGCATGAATCTGTGCCTTAATCACATGCCATTGGGTGCCTGTATCTGCCGTTAGTTTTTTTGCCGCATCAACAGCCTCTTCCACCGTGGTTGCAACAATTCCTTCCTGAATTTGAACGCCATACTTCTTTAGTATGTCCTTGGCTTGATATTCGTGTATGTTCATCTATTTGTAAGTTTCTTTACGTCGTCCAGGCTTTTCAGAAAAGAGCCCTAAAAATTTTGCACGAATGTACAGCATTTGATTCGTTATTTCAAGAAACAATTGTGAAGAAATTCAAAAGATCTCGCTAAACCATTGATCCTATGGATTTTTACCCTTAGTTTTTCAACAACCCCCATACCTTAGGTCAGTAAGGGTTCGGGTACCTATCCCTGTTAAAATCCCTTGAGGAGCCTCCCCGTCCCCGTCTCTCGCACCTGAACCTGACCGGGTTCACAAAAGTATACCACGTTGCCACTCGAGAGCAGATCTCCCAGCAATGCGGCCACCGGGAATACCTCCAGCGTATTCAGGCCGTCATGATAAACCTCCACCACGTCAGCTGCTAAACCACGCGCCAAAACTTTACCTTGGCTGGAGTATGTAAATATACGTAACGTTGGGGTACTTCCCCTGAGGGTAATATTGCTTAAACCATTCGTTGCCACCTCCACCAGTTCTGTAGCCGCCAGATCCAAAACAATATCTCCCGGACCATCCCTTACTTCTACCAGCAGGGCGTCGAGTTGCAACTTCCCGACACTGCTTATCCGCCCATACCCCTGCTGCCTGATCGCTGACAAGTCAGGCACCGTTACCCGAACTTCCAGCTGATCTAGCTCACGCACCCAGTTGCAGCGGTTTTCATCGAAAATTTCCAGCGTTCCATCTGTCACGGCTACCACCACTTTTGAAAGTAGGTTTCGCCCCCCTTTCACAACCACCTTTTGTACAGGACCTTGCGATATCACCAGGTTCACCCCATCGTGCAACACCAACTGGTCGAACGAATCCAGGTCTACCTCCCGGGTGGCTTCGGCGCCGGCAGTTTTGAAGCACTCAAACGCAGCATCTTCACCACAGGAAGCCAGTACTACCACCACAATCCAGACCCAAAAAATTAAGCTTAACCTAGTAAAGTGGCGCTGTATCATCATCATCACGATTATCGTCTTATACCTATGCCAAATTCCAATACATCAGCTGTGCCCAGATGAGTCTTGAGGGAAAAGGAGGTAAATAGCGATGGTTTTAAGTAGTACTTTAAGCCATATCGCTGGTAGATCGGATAATTTCTGGCCGACGGTTTATACAAGTACATGCCCATTTGCACCACCAACGAAATATCACCTACAAACAACTCATGCCCGGCCATCAGACCCAGCCGTCTAAAATCCGGTCGCTCATCCTGGCTAAAGTTATTTTTCAAATCTTCCCGATAGGCCAGGTTATAAAATCCCTCCATGCCAAGTTGCAAAGCACTCATTCGGCTTACCCTTTTATCAGCATAAAGGTGTAAATTCAAAAACGGGAAGGCTTTCTTTGACCCCACTTCAACTGCCTTAAATCCCGTCGAAAGCTGCGCATTCAATTTTACATTCTCCCGCCAATCAGCCGGCGTCGGTTGTATATATGCAGGCCGCAGCCGATCCATTTGATGGGCTAACCCGATATTTGCCGAAGGAATGTTCAGCCCTTTGTTGGGTAGCCTGACTCCTCCATTAGAAAAATGCGTAAGTGTAACAGCAGACGTGATTTTTAGCCTGTCACTCAGGCGAAAATTAAACCCTAGCCTGGCCTGCATTGCATAGCTAAAGGTAGTGCTGATGGCGACGTTCTTATTATTTTTATCAAGATCGTACGGGTTTGTAGAATACACAAGGCCAGTACCCAGCTTGGCAATCAACTCGCTTCGAGCCATTCTTTTCAGATAAAAATCCATATAACCAAGCGCCGTTACTGCCTTTCCTAATACCTCATTCCTATAATTGAAATAAGACAGCGAAACCCCCACGTCCGGATAATTATAGGCCTGTTGCCAGTATTTCTCGCCATAGGAATTCCTATTGATGTATACTTCAAACCCTGATGGCTGCGCAATCGTCAGATGCCCGATCGCATCGGTGTGGTTGATGATAAATCCTCTGAATATATTGCCGCCTATCGTATAACTATGGTTTCTACCCACGTTTTCATCCTGCGCCTGTAGCTGGCCGGTCCAACCGGTCAGTACAAAGAAGTAAAGCAAATAGAGTAAATTAATCTTCATCGGAAATTTTATCTGGGCATAAATATACTCATTCACATATCTAATTTCTAAAAGAACATGATATATACAAAAATACCCCGCCATACCAACGGAATAGGTAGCTATTTTATAGGGAATTAAGTGTATAGCGAAACACCAACGCCAAGAGCAGGCTATCGTCGGGCTATCTGTTACAAGTCCGGCCACCGCCAAATAGCCTCCCGCTGCGGGCTTTCCACGCCTATCCCGGCTAGGCAGCAAGTTTTTTCTTAATGATTGCTTCTATAAAAGCTGCATTGTCCTTCGCCAGGTGTTCTTGCGAAATCTTTCGCATCAGGCCTTCGATGATTAATTATTCATCGTAAAAAAACATTATTTTATTTCCTTCAAGTATGTTTTCACCATAATCATTCGTTAATTGCTTGAAATTACCGGGTCGTTACATCGGTTAAGAAATTCCTAATCTAATATTGTGTCAGTAAAGGTAAAAGAGCTTACAAAAATCTTTGGCAGCCAGGTAGCTGTTGATCATGTATCTTTTGAAATTGCAGAAGGGGAGATATTAGGGTTTCTGGGGCCCAATGGTGCGGGCAAATCGACCACCATGAAAATCGCAACGGGGTATCTGCCGCCATCGCAGGGCACCGTAGAAGTATGTGGTTTCGATGTTACCGAAAACAGCATAGCGGTCAGAAAACATATAGGATATCTTCCTGAACACAATCCTTTGTACCTGGATATGTATGTACATGAGTACCTGCGGTTTATTGGGTCTTTGCATGGCTTGCACGGCAAGCAGCTCAAGGATCGGGTAGGCGAGGTAGTCTCCCTCTGTGGCCTTACTTTAGAACAAAATAAGAAAATAGCGTCACTTTCCAAAGGGTATCGCCAGCGGGTGGGCCTGGCTCAGGCACTGGTGCACGATCCAAAAGTGCTTATACTCGACGAACCAACCACAGGGCTTGATCCTAACCAGATCCTGGAAATCCGAAGCCTGATCAAGAAAATCAGCGCTGAAAAAACAGTAGTGTTTTCTACCCATATCTTGCAGGAAGTGCAGGCACTCTGCAACAGGGTAATCATCATCGACAAAGGGAAAATCGTGGCCAATAGCACTCCTGAAAAGCTTCAGGCGGAAGCTGCTCAGGGCATGCGGGTGACGGTGTCCTTTACGCAACCTATCGACTTTGATATGCTGCAACAGCTCCCGGGCGTTGTCAATTTGGAGAGGCTCTCCGAATACAGCTGCGTTGTACACGGTGTTGCCGACGAAGACATCCGTACCACCATCTTTCGTTTTGCCGTAGCCAATCAGCTTGAGCTGGTTGAATTAAAAAAGGACGAGAATTCATTGGAGACTATCTTCCAACATTTAACCCAACCCTCTTAGCGCTATGTTCGCCATTTTGGTCAAAGAAATTCAAAGCTATTTAAGTTCTCTTATCGCCTATATTGTTATAGGTGTCTTCCTTACCAGCGTGGGCCTGCTGATGTGGGTGTTTCCCGAAACCAACGTGCTGGATTATGGATTTGCTGATATGGAGACATTGTTTTCGCTCGCTCCCTATATCTTCATGTTTCTGATTCCAGCTATCACCATGCGGACCTTTGCTGAAGAAAGTAAGGCGGGTACTATGGAACTGCTGCTGACACGCCCCCTCACCGACCTGCAGATCATCCTGGGCAAGTACGTGGCGGGCGTCCTACTTGTGGCCTTCGCCTTGTTGCCTACGCTGCTTTATTATTACACTATTTATCAGCTGGGAAACCCTGTCGGAAATATCGATACAGCCGGGGTAATCGGCTCCTATATAGGCCTGCTTTTATTAGGCGCTGTATTTACAGCAATCGGTGTGTTTGCTTCATCTATTACAGAAAATCAGATTGTTGCTTTCATCATTGCCGTCTTTATGTGCTTTCTGCTTTATACGGGCTTCAGTTCGCTTTCTGCCATTCCGGCCTGGGGAAATTTCGCCATCGCCATTGAACAAATGGGGATTTTATACCATTACAACTTTATGAGCAAGGGTTTGATAGATTCCCGAAATCTGGTATATTTCTTCAGTGTGATCGCCCTGATGTTGTTGTGCACTAAAATGGTTATAGGGAGTAGAAGATGGTAAAAGGCGCAAAGAAAAAGTGGAACGATATCATGCTGGCAGGCATTGTCCTGGTAGGCATCATCCTGGCAAATATTTTGGCGGCAAATTTTCCGGTCAGGGTCGACCTTACAGAAGATCAGCGGTATACCATCACCGATGCCACCAAGCAGATGCTTGAGAATCTTGAAGACGTAGTATATGTGGAGGTCTATCTGGAAGGTGACTTTCCTCCTGGGTTCCAACGGTTGCAAAAGGCAGTACGCGATAAGCTTGAAGAATTTCGCATCTATGGAGGCCGCAACATCCAATATAAATTTATTGATCCTACAACGGCAAAAAGTGGTGCGGCAAGAAACACATTTTACCAGTCGCTTGCAGAAAAAGGAATTCAGCCTACCAATGTATTTGATGATGAAAATGGCAAAAAAACCGAGAAGTTAATTTTTCCTGGTGCCGTTATTTCCTACGGCGATCGGGAGAAGGCGGCGATGTTGCTGAAAGGTAACATGTCTGCTTCCTCAGACGAGCGACTCAACCAGTCGGTAGAAGGCGTAGAGTATGAGCTAGCCTCAGCCCTGCGGCAGGTGACGGCAGGAGAGAAATCAAAGATAGCATTAATTAAGGGCCAGGGCGAGATAGATTCGCTCTCCGCAGCCGGACTTACCAATACACTATTGGAGAGCTTCGATGTATTTCATGTGACTTTAAGCAATAAGCTCCAACTTACTGGTTATGATGCGATTATAATTGCCAAGCCAACTATTCCCTTTACCGAACCATCAAAGTACAAGCTTGACCAGTATCTGATGGCTGGTGGCAATATACTTTTTTTTATCGATGCGATGGGCATCAATCCTGATAGTGTGGGCAATAGCGGAACGTTTGCTTTTCCGATGAATTTAAACCTCGATAACCAACTTTTTACGTATGGCGCCAGGATCAACAATAATCTCATTCAAGACCTTACCTCAGGGCGGCAGCCTATGGTGGTGGGCAATATGGGCGACCAGCCTCAGGTACAACTTATACCATGGCCGTTTTACCCCCTGATCAATAAATTCGGCGACCACCCAATCGTTAAAAACCTGAATGCTGTTGCTACCCGCTATATCAGTAGCATCGACACGGTTAAGGCTGTGGGAGTTACAAAGACACCCCTACTATTCACCTCATCTTATTCACGGCAGCTTTCTGCACCGGTTAGGGTCAATATCAATGATATGCGTCAGGAGTTAAATCCCCAATTCTTTAATCAGGGAAGTTTTCCGGTTGCTTACCTTTTTGAAGGTAAATTTAACTCTGTTTTTAAAAACAGAGTGCTGCCACCTGGCGTGGATAAAGCATCTTTTGTTGCCCAGGGACTGCCAGCTAAGATTATGTTGGCCGCTGATGGCGACATGGTACGCAACGAGATCAACCCGCGCACCGGGCAACCGTTCCCCCTGGGTTTCGATCCCTATGCACAATATACGTTCTCTAATCCTGAGTTTCTCCTCAACACCCTCCAGTATATGCTCGATGATCGGGGAATCATTGCCGCGCGCGCTAAGGAAATTAAAATCCGGCCACTGGATATGGTGAAGGTGAACAATGAAAGAACTTTTTGGCAGATTTTTAACCTGGTTTTGCCAGTCCTTGTTATTCTCATTGTAGGAATCATCATATTTGTGGTGAGGAGAAGAAGGTTTACACAATTTTAGGATGATAAAGAAGAGAAGTGTTTTTCTGTTTGGCTTGCTGTTGATATTGATGTTTTCGACCATTATGCTCACCCGAATGGAAGAACATAGGGAAAAGGAAACGGTAGATAAACATTTTTTTGGTGTTAAAGATACTGCCAGTATCACGAATATTATCATGCGGGGCCGGGATTTTAACATTTCCTTGTTTAAGAAAGAGACCCACTGGTATATCGATGAACAGCTACAGGCTGACCCGAACATGGTTCAATTTCTGCTGAGGATTTTACATAATGTAGAGGTAAAACACCCTGTCGATCGTAAAGAAAATGAGGCTGTTCTTAAGGAGATTTCCCTCCTGGGTACAACAATAGATATTTTCCAGGGCAATGACCTTAACTACTCATTTATCGTCAGTGGCAATGAGGAAAAAAAGTTGTCTTACTTTTTCCATAGTGGTCACAGCAGTCCGCAGGTGGTACATCTGCCCGGTTACAATGCCTCCATTCATCCTTTATTTAAGAAAAGTAAAAATGAGTGGAGAAGTAAAAACATCTTTTCCGGCGACTGGCAGTCGATAGAAAAAGTGGCCGTCACTTATCCGTCACAGCCCGAACGGAACTTTGAGATCAGACGTTTCAAGAATTTTTTTACTGTTCCAGGCATAGATCATCCTGATTCAAGCAGATTATTTCAGTATGTTACGCAATTGCAGCATATTGAAGTCGATGCATTTATTAATGAAGGTGTGTTCCAGCAATATGACACATTACTTACAGAAAAACCTCGTCTTGTAGTCGACGTGCGTTCGTCAGGCAACAAGAAAAGCATGTCTCTGGCCCTGTATGAGCCACTTTCTGATGGCTCTGTTCTGGGCGTTTTGCCGGAAGGTAAAATGGCTGTTTTTTCTATCCGATCAGTGAAAGGGTTGGTTGTAGCCCGGGACGCGATGCAACAAAAGGAATAAGTATTTATTTTTCAGTTTCTTGACGGAAAATGTTGGTAAAGCGCGATATAAAAAAATCTTCTTATAGATTTTTAAATTTTATTTTTAACTTTACCATGTTATAAACCATTTTTAAAAATCCCAATAATAGCAGCCTCCTTACATGAGAAAATTTTCATGATGGAGCCGGAATTGATGCGTTTTTGCCTTGGTTTATATCCGCTAATGTTCAAAGACGAATACAGTTCTGCAGGAATTCTTGTCTGATATGTGAATGCCTTAGGACCATTAAATAAACATTTATAAACTTATGAAATTTATCGTTTCTTCATCAGCTTTGTTAAAACAACTTTCAGGGATTAATGGTGTAATTACTACCAATCCCGTGGTGCCTATTTTAGAGAACTTCCTGTTCGAAATAAACGAAGGTGTGCTCAAAATTACTGCCTCAGACCTTCAAACTTCGATGGTTACCGAGTTAAATGTTGCAGCTAAAGAAAAAGGAAGTATTGCTATTCCGGCCAGGATATTATTGGATACGCTTAAAAATCTGCCCGAACAACCTGTTACTTTTTCAATCGATGAAGAAACATACAGTATAGAGATCAATTCGGACAATGGACGGTACAAACTGGCTGGTGAAAATGCTACAGACTTCCCGAAAGTACCGACCGTTGCAGATGCGTCAAGCGTGAATTTATCATCAGAGGCGCTATCCAATGCTATTAATAACACCATTTTTGCCACCAGCAACGATGAATTGAGACCAGCCATGACAGGCGTCTATTTGAATCTGGATGATACCAATACAACTTTTGTGGCTACTGATGGGCATAGATTGATCCGATATCGCAGGGTAGATGTAGTCTCAGACTCACCTTCTACCATTATCATTCCTCGTAAAGCCTTGAATTTGCTGAAGTCCACATTGCCTTCAGAAAATACCAATATTAGCCTTGAGTTTAATTCCTCTAATGCATTCTTTAGCTTCAATAATATCCAGATGGTTTGCAGGCTTATCGATGAGCGTTTTCCTGACTACGAAAATGTTATTCCTGTAAACAACGACAATACCATGACCATCAGCAGGATGGAGTTCCTAGGTTCTTTGAAAAGGATCGCAATATACGCCAACAAGACCACATACCAGGTGAGATTAAAAATCGCTGGCAATGAACTGATGATCTCTGCAGAAGACCTTGACTTCTCTAATGAAGCGAATGAAAGACTTGAATGCAGCCATGAAGGTGCAGATATCGAAATTGGCTTTAACGCCCGTTTCCTTATTGAGATGTTAAATAACCTTGACGCTAAGGAAGTTATATTGCAATTATCCGCTCCTAATCGTGCAGGATTAATCCTGCCAAAAGAGAAAGATAAAAGTGAAGATGTCCTGATGTTGATCATGCCGGTAATGCTCAACAATTACGTTTAACAGTAATTCGTCATTATTTTATCTAAATTCCCTACATCTGTGATGCAGTGGAACTGCTTTTTATGGTTAAATAGCTGAAACTTACCTTTAAAATATGATTTAATTAATAAAAGGGCGAACAATGGCAAACTAACAATGTTGAATTTTTGATATATTTTTTAAACCAAATCAACCTCGTGTGAAAAATTTTTTAAGAATAAAGAAGAAGGTAACATTCGTTCTATTCATGCTTACAGTATTAAGTACTAGCACGTTGTATGCTCAGATTCCGGAATATTATGAAACTTCCGTTGTAAATTTCACGCCTCAATTTTTTGTTTGTCTGCTGGCAGGTATACTTTTGGCTATGGGCTTTCAGGTATTGCTCACGACTTTATCGGTTGCTTCAGGCATCTCTGCTATAGGTAATATCGAAGGAAAGGCGGGCAGTAACCGGCAAAAGAACAAAAACAATGATAAGGACCACGACCATGATGATGAAACATCTACAGCAGTTACGATAAGTTCGGCTGTAGGTATCTGGACAATCATCACTGTGAGTATCTCGCTATTTTTTGCAAGTCTTCTGGCTGTGAAATTAAGTTTGCTAAGTGACAACACAATTGGAATGACATTAGGTCTGGTGATTTGGGCTGCATTCTTCTCGATTATAATGTACCTGGAAGTAAAATCGGTAAGCTCTTTACTGGGTAGCATTGTAAATACAGCCTTATCAGGTATCAGGTCTACTTTCAACACAGTCGGCGGAGTTTTTGGTAAGTCTAAAGAAGCTACGATGAAGAGTATAGCCGACGACTCTATTCATAGTATCAGAGAAGAAATAGCGGATGCCATGGATAATAGTAGGGTCAGTAAAAAAATCGATGCGTATGTAACCAGGCTTGAGCCGCAGGAACTTGATTATCAAAAAATCAAAAATGAATTAAAGGATTTGCTTCTGGATATCCGTTTAGAAGAAAGAACAGAGATGGGTGATGAGGGAATGGAGCGCAGAACTTTTATTCAATTGGCGGACAACCAGCCGAAATTTAGCAAGAAAGATGTTAAAAAACTTGGCAATATCTACGATGAAATTAAACGCCTAGCCAATTCGGAAGGTAGTAATGCCGACAAAGTCATTACTGCTGTAGATCGTTTTACACCTGGTTCTGAGGAAGATACAAAAAAATACCGCTCTAAACTGGAAGCCTACCTTCGCGCTACCGGAAAGGAGGAGTTGAATCCTGATAACCTAAAGCGGGACTTGGAAAATATCTTTAACGATCCAAGCCAGTCCAGGGATATTATCAGGAACAGGATCAACCAACTGGATAGAAATACGCTTGTTACAGTGATTTCTCAGCGGGAAGATTTTTCCGAAGAGGATGCGAGGAAGATTACCAGCTATTTTGATAAAGCATTTGATTTTGTAAAAAGCCGATTCTCAGGAAATGGTGGTGGCCAGGATAACCAACGTGGCAAAAATTATGGTGCCAGCGACCAAGGGTATGCGGTAAGAACCGAAGGCGATAAGTCATTAAGAGATGTAGACCTTGAGATTAGTAAAAAGGATGATGGTAACGAAGGAGGGGCTTCGGGTTTTGAACGAAAAATCCAGGCTTATTTTGATTCTTTAGATCGACCTGAGTTTGATTATGAAATGATCAAGCGCGATTTTCAGCACATTTTCCACGACCCTAAGTCTACATTCGATGTGCTTAAGAATCACTTGAGTAAGTACGATCGTGCGTCTTTAATTGCCTTGTTGAGTAGTCGGGACAATATTTCACGAAAGCATGCTGAAAGAATGGTAGCTAAAGTGGAAGAAGCCCGTGATACGGTCATTCAGAAGGCTGAGCAAGTAGAGTATGAAGTGAAGTCGAAGGTGAGGCAGCTAAAAGATGCTGCTTTACAAGAGGCTGAAAATGCCAGGAAAGCTGCTGCTACTGCGGCCTGGTGGTTATTTGCCACTGCGGTGGTTTCAGGTGCTGCATCTGCCGTCGGCGGTATGTTGGCCATCGCGATGTAGACAGGGTTGTAGCCATAAAAAAAAGAGAATAAGACACCTTATTCTCTTTTTTATGGCTACAACTTTATGCTTTAGTTATTTCTTACAATCTGAGCTCCAAGCTTTCTCAGGCGGTCGTCAATGTTCTGGTATCCGCGATCTATCTGTTCCACATTAAATATTGTGCTGATCCCATCCGCAGATAGGGCGGCAATTAGCAAGGAAACCCCTGCCCGGATGTCCGGTGAAGTCATCTGTATGCCGCGCAACGCATAGCGTTTATCTAAACCAATGACCGTGGCCCGGTGTGGATCGCATAGGATGATCTGCGCACCCATGTCGATAAGCTTATCTACAAAGAAGAGTCTGCTTTCAAACATCTTCTGGTGAATGAGCACCGTTCCTTTAGCCTGCGTGGCCACCACCAAGACAATACTTAGCAGGTCAGGTGTGAAACCAGGCCAAACAGCATCAGCAATAGTCATAATGGATCCATCAATAAAAGTCTCTATCTCATACCGCTCTTGTGCTGGTACAAAAATATCATCGCCGCGAAATTCAAGCTTAATGCCTAACTTTTTAAATACATCAGGAATCATCCCCAACTGGTCGACGCGAGCATTTTTGATGGTAATTTCAGATTGTGTCATGGCTGCCATGCCAATAAAACTTCCAATCTCAATCATATCAGGTAGCATAGTATGGTCTGTGCCCCCCATGATTTCTACTCCATCAATTTTTAATAAATTTGAACCTATGCCACTTATTTTGGCACCCATTCTATTGAGCATATTGCATAACTGCTGAATATACGGCTCACAGGCTGCATTATAGATTGTGGTGGTACCTTTTGCCATTACAGCAGCCATGAGTACATTGGCCGTTCCCGTTACAGACGCTTCGTCTAGCAACATGTAGCAACCTTGCAGATTGGAGGCATCGATATGGTAAAAGCTGTCTTTGGAATTATAGTTAAATTTTGCCCCCAGTTTTTCAAAACCTATAAAATGGGTGTCCAACCTACGCCGGCCTATCTTATCCCCACCTGGTTTTGGAATTTTGCCTTTACCAAAGCGCGCCAATAGCGGCCCTAATATCATGATAGAACCTCGAAGGGCTGAAGCCTTTTTCTTAAAGTCTTCAGTTTCCAGAAATGATAGATCAATATCTTTGGAAGTAAAACGATAGGTTTCGTCGCCAAGTTTCTCAACCTTCGCGCCAAGGTTTCCAACAAGTTCTATGAGCTTATTTACATCGACAATATTAGGTACTTTATGCAGTGTAACTGGTTCTGCCGTAAGTAGTACCGCGCAGATTATTTGTAGTGCTTCATTTTTCGCACCCTGGGGTGTAATTTCTCCCTGTAGCCTGGCGCCACCGGTAATCGTAAAAGAGGCCATTAGTTTTTTCTTCTTTTGGGGTTATGATTGGCTGAACTGGTCTTTCCTGATCCGCCCGATCCACCCGGCCTCCTTGATTTATTGGTTCTGTTTCTATCCCGGTCAGGACTTCGTTCCATTCTTTCGTTCCGGTCGTTTCTTTCGTTACGCTGATCTTTGTAGGC
>LXQK01000088.1 GCA_001683905.1 Marivirga sp. ANT-B6 | reverse complement strand
GCGAAACATCTGGCGAAGGTTGGTGGGCGAATAAGGTGGCCACACAGGTTGGCCTGAAATATATAGATGTTTTGGGAATAAACAACCTGGATCTGCAGTTGGAGGCGAACTCGGCACGACCCTATACTTACAGCCATAAAGATATCTACATTAATTATGCCCACTACCGGCAACCGCTGGCGCATCCTTTGGGAGCAAATTTTAAAGAATACCTTGCCATCGTCAGGTACCAGCCCATCAACAGGCTAAAGCTAACCGCCAAAGCCGTCATAATGTCCACTGGGTTGGACGAGAATAACTCCAATTGGGGTGCAGATATATTGCTAGACTACCGCACCAGAGAGCAGGATTATGGTAACGAAACTGGCCAGGGTATATCTACAGACATTATGTATATGGATTTCACAGCTTCATTTATGCTCAGGCACAATCTTTTTATCGATCTTCAGCATGTTTATCGGAAAGAGGAGAGCGAGCTTGTGAGCAGAAATAATACCACCAACTTTACCAGTATTGCTTTCAGGCTAAATATTCCGTCCAGGCAGCATATTTTTTAGGCTCTCGGTCGGGTTAATTGCTGAGCCTGTAAGGCTCATTTCCTTTAATCCCAAAATTGTTATAGGGGTATTGGAAGCACATTGGTGCGATCGGCTACTTTGGAGGAAAAGGTATGACAGAGATTAATTTTATATTAGGATTTATTGAGTTACGAGCAGATCGCACCAGTTGGCAAGGCACTAAAATCAATTGGAGGATCACGTATATGTGAAACCAACGCTCTGAATTATAAGAATAATTTGTAACAAAGTCGAACTGGCTGGAATATTTTTAAAGGATGATGATACCTTGACAAAGACTCCTTCTCAACGCCGTGTTTGTCCTAATTATTTGTGACTGGATCATTCATTTTTTTCGTTAAGGTTGAATACATCCTCAATCTTTAATTTAAACGCTCTTGCTATTCTAAAAGCCGTGATAGTAGACGGCACAAATTTCCCGGTTTCAATAGTGTTTATTGTTTTTCGAGAAACTCCTACTTTTATGGCCAAATCAGCTTGAGTCATGTTGCGCTTTGCCCGTTCCACTTTGATTATGTTCAGTAATTCGAACTCATTCATTATATTCTCTGTCAAAATAGAAGAATCCACCGATAGCTGAAGTAACTAATACAAAAATTGATATTTCTGCAGCAAGGATGCCCGATATTTCAGTCACAAATAAAGTCGTGAG
>LXQK01000087.1 GCA_001683905.1 Marivirga sp. ANT-B6 | reverse complement strand
AAACATTATGGCAAATTCGAATATGATTGGCATGGAGGAAAGTGTCGCTTCCGGTATTTCAGAAAAATTAAACGTACTTTTAGCAGACTACCAGGTTTACTATCAGAATCTGCGAGGGTTTCACTGGAATATCCAAGGTAACAGATTCTTCAGCCTCCATGAAAAATTTGAAGAACTATACCTGAGTACGGCAGAAGTAATTGACGAAATTGCAGAAAGGATTTTGACCCTTGGTCACGTGCCGCTGCATACATTTAACGACTACGTAGCTACCGCCCACTTAAAAGCACAAAAGGATATTTCAGATGCTGAAACTGCTGCCAATGCGGTGGTACAAAATTTAAATCACCTGATCGGGCATCAACGGACTATCATAAAATTAGCCGCTGAATCCGGCGATGAAGGAACGATAGCCCTGCTATCAGAGTTTACCACTGTCCAGGAAAAAAACGTCTGGATGTTTACGGCGCTACTTAAATAATTTTCGGATTAAGTATCAATAAATCAAGTAAAAGGCTACGGGTATTCACTCGTAGCCTTATTTTTTTTACTTTTGTTAAATTTTGCAACGGTCTGCTCGTTATATGTAAAATTATTTTTTAGCAGTAAAATTTCATTATGAGAAGTTTCTACTTTAACAACGAACAAAATCTTCACCTTGGTTTACTGATTTTGCGCATTGGCATCGGCATTATGTTTATTTTGCATGGTGCACCCAAAGTTTTGGGAGGGCCAGAAGCCTGGGAAAAAATAGGTGGCAATATGACATACCTCGACATTAATTTTGGTTTTGTTTTTTGGGGATTTATGGCTGCTATGTCAGAATTTGCAGGGGGTATTCTCATTGTTATTGGTCTGTTTTTTACACCTGCCTGCATCCTTTTGTTATTTACCATGATTGTCGCCACCATAACGCATCTGGCAGGTGGTGATGGCTTCGTAACGGCTTCACATGCCATTGAATCGGGAATTTTATTTTTTAGCCTTATCTTTATCGGGCCGGGGAAATATAGCCTGAGCAAAATTTTTGAGAAAAGAGTCTAACCGTGAAGATTGAGGTAGCATATGCGTAGGAACCGTCAACAGCCAGAAACAACTGTTCATAGCGGGCCAACGACAGCCTGTCGCTTCTACACCAGGAAATACTGCTTATACCAAGTCTGAAAAACGATTAATCCCCAAATTTGGGCATGCACGTCGCCGGGGTTATGTGAGAATAGCTTTTGCTTTAATTTTCTCACCTCTTCGAGAGAAAAAATGCCTTGCTCCTGTATAAAATCATCTGCCAACAGATCGTTGCAGATCATATTTTTCAAGTCTCCGCGAAACCATTTTAGCAATGGCACCTCGAATCCTTTTTTAGGTCTGTTATAAAGTTTCGCGGGAAGCATGTCCCGGAAAGTATCCTGCAAAATCCGCTTTTTCATTGCCCCATTGATCTTGGAATCTGCCGGCAATGAAAAAGCAAAATTTACAACCTCATGATCTAAAAATGGCACCCTTACCTCCAGCCCACACGCCATCGACATCAAGTCCACCTTGGTGAGCATATCATTTGGTAGCACTAATTGCATATCGGTATATAAGATGTCGTTGATATCTTCCTTCCCTGATATAGCCTGCAGAATAACCTGCTTCCTTTCGTGATAATCCTGATATTTGTCCTGATTTTTCAACAGCGCCGCTGCATCCTGTTCCGACGCTATAGCAGCCCATCGCCAATACCTGTCGGCCGGGGATAGACGCATACCCTCCCCAAAACGCTGCAACTGTCTGAATTTATTGGACAACAAACCGTTCCTTGACTTCGGAAGCACCTGCCAAAGCGGGAGCAACGTTTTTACCAAGCCAGCCAATACGCCACCACGAATAGCCTTATATGCTGCCGCATGCTTATGATAACCTGCGAATAATTCATCGGCACCATCGCCTGACAAGGCAACGGTAGCTTTCATTCTGGTATGCTTGCTAAGGATAAATACGGGCAACGCTGATGAATCGGCAAAAGGCTCGTCGATGTATGCTAATACCTGATGTAAATAACCGTATAAATCATTATTGGTCAACGAAAAAACGGTATGGTCGGTCTTGAAATGGCGGGCAACGAGGTTAGCATACTTTGTCTCATCAAAAAATGGCTCATCCTTGAATCCAATAGAAAAGGAATTAAGATGCTTCACTTTCCTGCTTGCCAAGCCGGTGACGATAGAAGAATCGATACCACCACTTAGGAAGGTTCCCAGAGGCACGTCTGCCACCAATCGGCGTTCTACCGACTGCTCCATCAGTTGCGCTAATTTTTGTTGTTGCTGCTCGTAAGACAGCTTTTCCGGATTGGTGAAGTTTTTTTGGTACGGAATGGTGTAGTAGTATCGTAGGGTAGTTTGCTTCTGCTTCAATGCCAGATATTGCCCTGGCATCAATTTTTTCACGCCTTGAATCATGGTATGTGGAGCGGGCACGTATTGAAGTTGAAGATATTGACGAAGAGAGTCAAAATCAATCTTCTTTTCGATACCATAAGCTAACAGCGATTTCATTTCACTTGCAAATATAAGCTTATCATCATCATGATAATACAGTAAAGGTTTGATGCCCATCCTATCCCGTGCCAAAAACAAAGAGTCCTCGTGAACATCATATATTGCAAATGCAAAAAAACCATGAAGCTGCTGTAAGCATGAGGCGCCGGAAAGGATAAATAGCTGCAGTAAAACTTCGGTATCGGTTTGCGACTGAAAAGTAATGCCTTTTAAAAGAAGCTCCTCCTTCAGTGACTTGTAGTTGTATATCTCACCATTGAAGACAATTTGATATCGCCCTGTTTCATCAGCCATTGGTTGCCTTCCATCGCTCGTAAGATCGATGATGGAGAGCCGGCGATGGCCTAAGCCTACATGATGATTATTGTACAGTCCGCGGCTGTCGCGGCCACGTTGTTGCAAGGCATCGGTGGCTTTGGAAAGGTTGATCATATTGAACCTGCCTAACTCATTAAATGCAAAAATTCCGGTTATTCCGCACATAATTTAGGATAGGCAAACAGGGTCATCAATGAAAGATAGATTAAAATATTTTGTCAGGATTGAGTATACCATTGGGATCAAAAACCTTTTTGATGCCGCGCATCAGGTTCAGCTGTACCTCTGGCATCACCAGATGCATATAGGGACGTTTGGCGATGCCTATGCCGTGTTCACCCGACAACGTACCTTTAAGCTGCGCTACCAGTTTGAAAATTTCTGCTATGCCGTCATTCACTTTGGTATGCCAATCCTCATCACTGATATTTTCTTTCATGATGTTGATATGCAGGTTGCCATCGCCAGCGTGGCCATAGCAAACTGAATTGAAGCCGTACGCCTTCCCTATCTGCTTAATACCGGTAATGAGCTCCGGTAAACTGCCCCGAGGCACAACTACATCTTCAGCTTTCGTGAGTGAATAAGCATTTACACCAGGAGAAACATTGCGGCGCAGCTTCCACAACTCAGCTTTCTGCTGTGCTGTTTCGGCAAATAAAACCTCCCCTATCTCAAATTTCTCAAGAACTTCCATGATAATCTCCGCTTCCTTCATCAATACGCCTTCATCATTTCCGTCGAGCTCTATAAGCAAATGTGCTTGTATGTTTGGGGGCAAATCAATTTGCACCCGGCTATCCATCACATCTGCAAGGTAATGTATGGTGCGCTCAATGGCCTCCCGCTCCATGAATTCCATCCCTGAGGGGGTGATTCCCACCATATACACTGCCGAAATGGCTTTGCATGCTTCCTCACTGGTAGAAAATGGCACCAGTAGCGTAACATCCTTTTGTGGGTACGACCTTAGCTTAAATACTACCTTGGTGATGATGCCTAAGGTTCCCTCACTACCTACCATCAACTGCGTAAGATTATAGCCGGTAGAATTTTTTAAGACATTTGCACCGGTCCAGATAATTTCGCCAGTCGGTAAAACTACCTCCATATTTAAGACGTAGTCACGTGTGACACCATATTTTACGGCTTTTGGTCCTCCGGCATTTTCGCCCAGGTTTCCGCCAATAAAACACGTGCCTCTGCTGCTTGGATCGGGTGGATAGAAAAGCCCCTTCGCAATAACGGCCTCTTGAAAGACCTGGGTAATCACACCTGGTTCTACTGTCGCCTGTAGATTTAATTCATCTATTTCAAGTATTTTATTGAAGCGTTCCATACTGATCACCACGCCATGATGAACTGGCAAGGCGCCGCCACTTAAACCTGTACCGCCACCTCGCGGGGTTACAGGCAACTTGTGTTCATTGCATATGACCAGGATCTTACTGATTTCCTCGGCGGTACCTGGTTTTAGCACCACATCAGGAAGGAAAGAATAGTCTTCAGTTTTGTCGTGAGAATAGGTATACCTGTTCTCATCATCGATAAAAATATAATTTGCGCCGACAATTTTTGAAAATTCATCGGTTATTTCACTTGTAGGCGTGGTAAATCTCATTTTTTGCTTTCCTAAAATAATATTTTCAGTATATATTTGTTCTACATAAGAACCAATCGTAGCTGAATTTTGAATAAAAATACAAAATTAATCTGTTTACAAAATGTAGTCCTGGTATTTTTCATCATTTGGTTGAGCAGCTGCAGTGGTAGCAAACGCCATTCTTCAAGTGGTAGCCAAGTTGATGAGGTAATCAAAGCAGCAAGGTCTTATACCGGTACCCCTTACCGGTACGGCGGCACTACCCGCGCCGGCATGGATTGTTCGGGTTTACTGCAGGTCTCTTTCCGAGCAGCAGGCTTGGATATCCCCAGAACATCAAAGGAGCAAAGCAAGTTCGGCAAGAAATCAAGCCTAGCCACCTTGCAGGAAGGTGACCTCGTTTTTTTCGCTGCCAATAAGGGACGAGGCAAAATTACCCACGTG
Source organism: Marivirga sp. ANT-B6 (assembly GCA_001683905.1). Lineage (GTDB taxonomy): Bacteria > Bacteroidota > Bacteroidia > Cytophagales > Cyclobacteriaceae > ANT-B6. The sequence continues at coordinate 6,867 of LXQK01000087.1, read as the reverse complement.
GGCATGGTCACGGAGGTTAAAGGTAAAAAAGATATTAAGTTTATTCATGCCAGTACTAAGCTTGGCGTTGTAGAAAATAATATCTTCTCAAAATACTATCGTGCTATTTTTATTAAGGCAACGCGTCCTTTTCTATAAGTAAAATATCCTCAATGGTGGACGACGGTATAGGATAGATTTACTTAATCCCTCCTGTATGCATATCAAACCAACTTATTGCAGCTCGTCCTGCTGGCTCAATATTGTGCCTTTTATTTTATAGCCGGGTTTTTTCGCATGTAGCATCGCAAAACTTAGGAAGGCGCAAAGCAGGAGTAGCGATTTTTTCATTTTAAACGAACAAGTAATATATTTTGAGATTAAACTAAAGGATTAAATGCATTATATTTTTTCAATCCCGACCAATTAAAATCCCATATTTCATCGAAGAAAACTTATCTGCGGACATTTTGCCCTTTCCCTTGTTGATAGTTGTATCCTAAAGCCGCTGCCAACCAGCAAAATGCACCTTAGGGGTTGTTGGGTATTTATTTTCTTTAATTACGAAATGATGATTAACTAAGGGTAGGAGAATGTTAATCCTATTATGTACAATCAAAAAAATAGATTTATATTTCGAAATAAGCTTGCATTTTTAGTCAGTAGGTGCAGGAAGTATTTGATTGGTAACGCTATTAAAATTTTATGACAAGAATGAAACCAAGCTCAAAAAGCGAACTAAATAAGATAGGCTATGCTTTATGTTCAAGTTTTAAGTATTGGTATGCAGGAAGCAGCATATAAAGATATCAATCCATAGTTTATCCCATGAAGCATCAATTTCTATCCATAAGCCCCAGTGTTTGCGGGTGTTCGTAATTTCAATAAGACACGATAAAAATATTATGAAAAAAGCTGGCATAGCGTCTAAAAATAACCAAAAATTTATCTCGGCATTCTTTCTATGGGTTGCGCTGCTGTTGTCTGCCTGCCAGGGAAGCCCTGTTCCGCAACGTATAAAAACGATGGAACCTGAAAAAGCGGCACAACTGGCCAAAACCATCGAAGCACTGGTGAAGCCTGAAATAGCCACGGGACTAACGCTCAGTTTATGGGGTGTGGATTCGCTGGTGGCAGATCCTATTTCTATAGATATGGATGACCGGGGGCGCTTGTTTTACACCAGAACCAACCGACAGAAAAATTCCGAATTTGATATCCGGGGGCATCAGGATTGGGAGATCGAATCTATTCAACTGCAGACTGTTGAGGATAAGAGAGCTTTCCTGCACAAGGTATTGTCGCCGGAAAACAGTATAAATAATCAGTGGCTGGCAGATCTCAACGGAGATGGTTCGCACGACTGGCGCGACATGACTGTAGAAAAAGAGCATATCTATCGGCTGGAAGATACGTCGGGTGATGGTGTAGCAGATCTTTCTCAATTGGTGGTAGAGGACTTTCATGACGAGGTAACTGATGTTGCCGGAGCTATCATGGCATATGGAGATGAACTTTTCGTGGGCGTAGCTCCGGATATGTGGAGAATGAAAGATACAAATGGCGACGGAATTGCAGACGATAAAACCTCTATTTCTCATGGCTATGGGGTACATATCGGATTTGGGGGGCATGGCATGTCGGGGTTGGAAATGGGGCCTGACGGAAAGCTTTATTGGGGAATTGGAGATATTGGGTTCAATGGTCAGGGGCCTGATGGCACACATTGGGACTATCCCGACCGCGGGGTAATTTTACGGGCAAACCCAGATGGAAGTGACTTCGAAGTATTTGCTATGGGATTAAGAAATACCCATGAGTTTGTTTTTGATGAATATGGCAACCTGATCAGTGTGGATAATGATGGCGACCACCCCGGGGAGAAAGAACGGCTGGTATATATTGTAAATGGCTCTGATACAGGCTGGCGGATTAACTGGCAGTTTGGCAAATACAACGACCCTAATAATAACACCTACAAGGTATGGATGGATGAGGAACTGTTTAAACCCCGGTTTGAAGGACAAGCAGCCTATATCACCCCGCCTATTGCTAATTTTATCAGCGGTCCTACGGGTATGGTTTATAACCCGGGTACAGCCATGGGACCTAGATGGAAAAACACTTTTTTCGTGGCAGAATTTGTTGGCAACCCAGCCCAATCCGGCATACACGCTTTTAAACTAAAAGAAAAAGGGGCAAGCTTTGAACTTGGCGAAAGTGACATGATATTAAAAGGCATTCTGGCTACGGGCATGGATTTCGGTCCGGATGGTGCCTTGTATGTGGCAGATTGGCTTGAGGGTTGGGGCACCAAAGACCATGGTCGGATATGGAAACTTGATGATTCGGACGGTGCCTCCAGTGCTGGTCGTGCGCTTACAAAAAAGCTGCTCGCTGCGGACTTCACCCGCTATGATGCCCAGGATTTGGGTGGTTTACTAAAAAATCCAGACATGCGGGTACGGCAGAAAGCACAGTTTGAACTGGTAAAACGTGGTGCTGCTGGTGCCGATATCTTTAAAAAAAGCATTAAACAGCAAGACCACCAGTTAGCCCGGGTGCATGGCATATGGGGAATAAGCCAATTAGCAAGGCAAGATCAACAATATGGGGCCGTTTTAATGCCCTTGTTAAAAGATAAAGATCCGGAAATCAGGGCGCAGGCGGCAAAATGGTTAGGCGATATTCGCTACAAGAAAGCCGGTAATGCCCTTATACCACTTTTGAAGGATACGAACAGCCGTACTCGTTTTTTCGCTGCCGAAGCATTGGGAAGAATAGCCTATGAACCAGCAATCCAGGCGCTCCTTGTTCTGCTAGAAGAAAACGACGACGAAGATGCTTATATACGTCATGCAGCAAGCCTGGCGCTAGCCCGTATCGGGAAAGTCGATCCCCTTGTTAAACTGGTAAAACACCCTTCCCCTGCAGTTAGAATGGGTGCCGTACTCGCCCTGCGTCGTCTAAGTCACGCCGGAATTGCCAACTTCCTGGCGGATCAGAACGAAAATATTGTAACGGAAGTGGCCCGGGCTATCAACGATGATGGTTCTATTGAAGAGGCACTGCCTGCATTGGGCGATGTACTTCGGGAGACCAGGTTTACCAATGAGCCCCTGGTCAGGCGTGCCATCAATGCCAACCTTAGAGCAGGAAGTGTGCGGGGCATGGAAAACCTGATAAATTATGCTATGCAGGAGAGCGCGCCAACAGCCATGCGGGGCGAAGCTATACAGGCACTTAGTACTTGGGCCAATCCTTCGGTGCTGGACCGCGTAGACGGCCGTTATCGGGGGGTAATTAAAAGAGATCCTCTGTTGGTTAAGAAACAAGCGACGAACCCACTTCTTCAACTACTTAATCAAAAAAATGACGTTCTGCGCCTGCAAGCTGTTAAGGCCATTGGTAAGCTGCAAATTGGAGATGGATCGTCGCGCTTGTACAGCCTTCTCAAAAGCGACTCCGAACCTTCGGTACGTATAGCAGCGTTAGACGCTTTGGTTTCCCTGGATGATCGCCAGTTAGACAAAGCTATTGCGCAGGCTCTGGCAGACCGTGAAAAGTATGTAAGGATAGCCGGGCTCGAACTTCTGGCTACCCAGGATATTTCTGATTCATTAAAAGCCTCCCTGCTTGCCGAAGTAATACAAAAAAGGAGTATTGTAGAAAAACAGGCTGCCTTAAAGACCCTTGGAGGCATTTCTGTAGTACACTCAAAAGCAATATTTGAGGGGCTGCTGACCCAACTAGGCAAGGGCGAACTCGCTCCGGAAATACACCTGGAACTTGCCGAGGCCATTGAGGGTACCGGCTCAATATCTTTAAAAGAGAAATATGAAGGCATGGGGATTAAGGAGGGTTCGACCGCTAAGTTGACTGCTTATGAAGGAAGCCTGTATGGTGGTGATCCCGCACTAGGAAAAACCATTTTCTTTCAGCACCAAACTGCCCAATGCATGAAGTGTCATTCTTATGATGATTTTGGTGGCAACGCCGGTCCGCGAATCAATGGTGTTGCTGGAAGGCTTACCCGCGAGCAAATACTGGAAGCGCTAATTGATCCAGGTAAGCAGCTGGCCATGGGGTATGGCATGGTAGTCGTTGAGCTAGGACACGGTAAAACCGTTAATGGCATCCTGATGAGAGAAGACAATAACAGCCTATCTATTAAAGTAGGTAACAAGCCCGACACACTTATCCGTAAGGAGGACATCGTATTAAGGAAAAACGCGCCGTCGAGTATGCCGGATATGAGCCACTTTCTTACAAAAAGAGAAATTCGGGATCTGGTGAGCTTTCTGGTGACCCAAACCGAAGATGAAATGCAGCGTCAGGTGGTTAATGAAAAAACTGCTGCGCATGGAAATGATTGATGAAGATGCGGTTAGTTGCTGGGTTACAAATGTGCAAGCTGAAGTACGTTAAATTATTTTGGCACCTTGAGGGGTGGTAAAATCTATGACAGAAGAGAAGCATCATTCCGTCCATTCCTTCGACCCGTATCTGACAAGCGTCGATCAGGCAATGAAAATAAAGAAACAAAATAATGCAGGGGTTCGTGAAGCCCTGCATTGTTGTAGTGGTGCAGAAGATACATCAGCTGCGGGTTCAAAGATAAAAGCACGTGCCATAAGAAAAATACGCCGAAAGCGAAAAACACCTACTAAAATTCTGCGGCCTCCGCCTATCAACTTACAGCAAACTGCGCCGTTATTCTTGAAGGATAAAGGCGTTAGCTTGTCGCCATCTTTTCCTGAGGTGTCTTCATAGCCCTTTTCTGTCGTGTTCTCATATAAAAGAATAAGCCAGTGAAAGCTATTATCAATATGATTGGGATGATGAGCGTTGCATTTAAGATTTCCGGGCCGGCTTGGGTTTTTGCCGCCTCAAAATCGTAGGCCATTTTGGTACCCGATGATGCCGACAAATAATCTCCCAAGTCGGCTCCGGCAGGCAGTTTACTTATTACCAGACTATCATAAAAGCCTCCCATGAAGATCATATATATAGAGACAGCAAACATTCCGGCACCACCTATCACACTTAGCCCCAATGCCCCCGTCTTGGGAAGGTATTCTGCCACGAAGCCTATCATGGTAGGCCAGAAATAGCAAACGCCCAGCCCAAAGATCAAAGCACCTACATATAACATAATACCAGCACCGGAATTTGCCAGCAGATATAGCCCAATGGTGGCAACTATTGATGAAATCAGTAACACGCCTGAGGGTGCCATGCGGTGCACAATAGGACCGGCAAATGCACGGCCAACCACCATTACGCCGGTCGTTAGCATCAGGATAAGGATGGCATTCTCAGTAACGTTTTTGAGCAATACATCCACCCATTGGTTGACAAAAAGCTCGGTAATGGCAGTGCCAAACATACAAATGATCATAAATAAAAATAGCGGATTTAGCAGCGAGAAATACATATCCCTGGAGGAAACGCCTAATGCCACGCGTTCTGTAACTGGCATTTTTAGCTTGCTAAACAAATACCCATACAGCAAGGTAGGAATCAACATCATGGCCATTTGTATCTGCCAGCCCAGGCCAATACCGTCAAAACTAAAAACAATCAGGCTTCCTATGACTATACCTGCCGGAAACCAGAGGTGAAAGTGATTGAGCTTTGTCGTCTTATTGTCGGGATAGAGAGACGCCACCAATGGATTGCAGGCCGCTTCTACCGTACCATTTGCTATACCGATAAACAAAGTAGAAATAAAGAGCGACCAGTAGCCGTCTGCAAAAATGGTCAGCACAATGCCTAAGAGGTGTGCCACAAATGCCAGCACCAGTATACGTTTCATGCCAAAGGCATCTACCAACATCCCTCCTATGATGATTGCAATGGGAAAGCTCCAAAACGCTGAAGCTGCAATACTACCAATTTCAACTCCGGTAAGCTGAAATTCTGCTCCCCATCGATTGAGCAGACCGGCACGAATACCAAAGGAAAGCGATGTGACCAGTAGAGCCAGGCAACTGGCAACAAATAATTTAGATCTATCGATTGATTGCATTGGTGTTTCGTTTGCGTTCATTTGCCGTTTAATTACCGTGAGAAATAAAATGTTTGCAGCAGTTACTTTACACCGCATGCTGACAAGATATATAAAATATTTTAAATTTTATATATCAAGGATAAGAGTATTTGATGGCGATTAACTACGCTTTCTTATAAATTTTTTTCATAGACGCATCGAAAAAGTATTTTTTGATCGCTGACAGTACTTTTTCGGTCGAGAATCATCAATAAAACGAAAATTATTGATTCTAGACTTAAAGCCATATTGAGGTAAAAAACATGCCGTTTTACCTGACTGGATTAATCCTGACAACCCAATTTCTCCCTGTAGCCAGTTTGAGCGTCAGCTTATCGCTATGATTTCCTTTTATAATTCAGTGGCCTGATCACGGCGTTTACTGTTTCTGCTTTGGAAGAATGACCCTTTAACCCTTCGCCTAAGACTTCCCCTCCGGCTTACAACATGTCTATCGCAGAAGGCCTAAATATTAGCTGATCATCATACTTCAACGTCCCTTGTATTTTTTTGTATCGCAAGCCATGCGACATGCGCTTTGGCATGTACGCTCTTTCCGGATTCGTGCGCCAGTAAAGTTTCAAATTTCGAAAGCATGTTACATAGATTATAGTACCTGTTACATAATTTACATAGTACATGGTTTCGGTTTTCTACATTTGATAAAAGGAGAAGCGAAGTATACAACGCTATAATAAAATAGTAAACTAACATTCCTATTATGAAGACTTATAAGATTTTTTTGACAATGCTTTTATTATTGCTTTTAATTCCAGCGCAAAACTACGCGCAATTTTTGGAGAAGCTTGGGAAAAGTGCCAAAAGGGCACGACAGT
>LXQK01000086.1:2744-5039 GCA_001683905.1 Marivirga sp. ANT-B6 | reverse complement strand
CTTCAGAAACAAACAGTTCATTAAGCTGTGCTCTCACCTGAGGGTCAACTTTGGGCATTGCGTCAAAGCCGTCTACCAACGCCTTGATGTACAGACCTGAGCCACCACATAAAATTGCGATATCATTCCTCTTATAGAACTTGTCTAGCGCCTGTAGCACATCCGTTTCAAACTTCCCGGCATCGTATGGCTCTGAAATGGAAAGCGTATTAATAAGATGATGCTTTACCGCCAAAAGTTCTTCTTCTGATGGCTTTGCCGTGCCCTTATTCATTTCTCTGAAAAATTGCCGCGAATCCGCAGAAAATATTTCTGTCTTCCATGTTTTTGCCAGGTGTATGCTCAAAGCTGTTTTCCCAACAGCGGTGGGGCCTGCAATGACCAATAGTATTTTAGGCTTGTCCTTCACAACTTTTTTCCGATGGTAATGAAATGGGCTATTTTTGCGTTAAAGGTAAAGTTTAGCAACTAGAAGTCAATTTTACGCTAGCATAAAATTTTTCCTTTCTGTTTTCGGTCAATATCGATTGCTAAAATCGTTTCAAGGAATGCATTGATCAACAGAAAATTTAGCCATGATCATAGAAGATATTATGGTAACGGAGGAAGGAAAATCTCTAAAAAAATGATAGATTTACTTATATCAATATTAAATATCTGAAATGGATATTTTGCATAAAAAAGACTACAATACTTTACTGCAGGAAATGCAGGACCTTAAAAAACGAATAGCTGAAGATGAAAAGAAGTTTCAGACACTTTTTGAATCCTCCAGCGAGGCTGTTATTATTGTTAAGGACCACAGGGTTCTGGATTGTAATTTAAAAACGTTAGAGATATTCCAGTGCTCGAAAATTGAATTTATCAAATCGCGCCTTCCTTATTTCTCCCCTAATCTGCAGCCCGATGGCACCATCTCTCTGGAATCTGGCAATCTACTTTTACAGGAAGGCTTAAGCGGGAAAGGCAGGGCTTTCGAATGGCAATATAGAAGATACAACGGAGAGACGTTTTTTGGGGAGACTACCATCAAAGAAATTGACTTTCAGGACAGTAATTGTGCTATTGTGCTGATCAAGGATATTACTGAAAAGAAAAATGCGGAAAAGAATGTGCACGAAAGTGAGGCTAAATTTCGCTCGCTTGCCGACAACGCACCAGTGCTGTTACGCATGGCCAACACCAATAATTACTTTTATTACTTCAGTAAACAGTGGCTTGACTTTCGCGGAAAAAACCTGAGCGAAGAACTCAATCACCTCTGGATTGAAGGTATTCATCCCAATGACTTAAAAAATTGTCTGTCGACGATGGACCAGGCTTTTAAGAAGCGAAAGAAGTATGAAATTACCTACCGGTTGGCTAGAAATGATGGCAAATATCGCTGGGTTTTAGACACGGGAATACCTCGGTTTGACAGTGAAAACAGGTTTCAGGGGTATATTGCTGCTACCATCGACGTTACGGATAGCAGATCAGTAGAAGAAGAACGCAATCGGAATGCGGCAATAGTAGAATCGAAGCGCCGACTTCAGGCATCGCTGGAAAATGCCAACCTGCTCGCAGTAACTACCACCAAAGATGGTACGATCACCTTTTGCAACAAGCAGCTCCTCCAGGTTACACAACGGGAAAAGCATGAATTGTTGGGTAAGAATATCTTTGATGTACTAGTGCCCGAACCACACAAGGTAGAAACTAAGCATCAGTTTTTTCATTTTATAGAAAACGGAAATTTTTCTAAAAACCTGGAGATCATCTTACTTTCAAAAAAAGGTGAGCGCATATTCGTTAAGTTTAGTGCTATAATATTAAATAATCCCAAAGGAAAAATATCAGGTTTAACGATCGTTGGCGAAAATGTAACAGAAAAGAAAAAGGTTAAAAAAGCGCTTGAAAAGACAAACGAACGGCTGAAAGAACTTTTTGACAATGCAAATGACCTGATCCAGTTTTTTACCCTTGATGGCACCCTGCGTTTTGTAAATAAGGCGTGGCGAACCAAAATGGGTTATACCGTGAAGGAACAAAAGACACTGAAATTAGAGAATATCATCCATGCTTCCTGCCAGGAGGAAACCATGGATTATTTTAGAAGGATAGCCGACGGTGAAAAGATTGAGAAGATAGAAACTATATTCATTAATAAATCGGGAAAAAGCATCCACTTATCCGGGAGTGTGAACTGCAGCTTTTCTAAAGGAAAGGCTACAGAGTTTCGCGGTATATTTCACGATATCACAGAAAGGGTGCGGGCAGAAAAAGCGCAACACCTTTATTTCAGCATCGCCAACC
>LXQK01000086.1:0-2607 GCA_001683905.1 Marivirga sp. ANT-B6 | reverse complement strand
ATTCACAATGAACTAAATAAAATCGTTGTGGTGAATAACTTCTATATTGCCCTCTTTAATTTCGAAAATAACATCATCAATTTCCCTTATTTTATTGATGATAACTTCGGCAATGGCGTACACAATACACAGAGAAAGTGGGGGAAAGGTCTTACAGAATATACTTTACAGCAGGACAAGGCACTGTTTCTTTACGATTCAGACATTATCCAACTGGCCGAAGAAAATAAGATCGTCATTGAATGGGAAATTCCTAAAGTATGGCTTGGCGTTCCGCTGAAATCGGGTAAACGGATCATCGGCGTAATTGCCGTGCAAAGCTATGCCGACAGGAATGCCTATTCCATCAATGATCTGGAATTATTAGATTTTATCTCTGGCCAAATAGCATTAGCCATTGAGCGGAAAAGAAATGAAGAAAAAATCAACAACCAGACAGCCAGGCTGAATGCCATTTTTGAAAGCAGTACGCACCTGATATGGTCTGTCAATAAAAGTCTTGACTTTACCTCTTTCAACAAAAATTATTCTGATGAGATCCTGGAGTATTTCCGCGCCAAGCCCCGGGTTTCGACCAAGGATACCAACCCACGTGTGAAAGCGATAGGGCAACAATATCATAAATTTTGGGACGAGAAATACAAACATGCCCTTGAGGGAGAAACGCTACATTTCGAACTGAAGATCAGCGATGAGAATGATCAGCCGGTTTGGAAAGAAATTTTTCTGAACCCTATTGTTCAGCCCAACGGAACGATCGCTGAGATATCGGGTATAGCGCACGATACCACTGAAAAGAAGCGGGCTGATATTGCCCTTCAAAAGAGTGAGGAGAAGTTTAGAAATATCTTCGAATCATTTCAGGACATTTACTTCCGCTGCGACTTGCAAGGACATATTACCATGGTGAGCCCGTCCATCAGTGACCTGATTGGGTATAAGCCAGAGGATGTATTTGGGAAGAATATCACTGATTATTATCTCTACAGCACCCGAACCAAATACCTGATCAGGCAGCTGATATCCAAGATTACGGTACGCAATTTCGATGCCTCCTTGATTAAACGCGATGGCCAGATCTTGCAATGTATCTGTAACGTCAGATTTATCTATGACCAGGAGGGGCGACCTGTTGAAATAGAAGGAATCGCCAGGGATATCACCTTATTGAAGAAAGCCTCGCTCGACTTGCTCAATGCCAAAGAGGTAGCAGAAAAGTCGCTGGAAGTGAAGGAACTATTCCTGGCCAATATGAGCCACGAAATCAGAACGCCAATGAATGGCATCATTGGAATGGTAGACCTGCTCAATATCGCAGATTTAGACCCGGAGCAAAGAAAATACTTTCAGACGATCAAGAAATCTTCAGCTACATTGCTCAATATCCTCAATGATATCTTAGATCTGTCGAAGATTGAAGCTGGAAAAATGGAGTTGCGCAAGTCACCCGTCAGGCTTCGGTCGGTAATGGAAAAGCTCCATGCGCTATTTTCGCACCAGGCATCGGCCAATAACATCAGCTTTGTGTTTAGCATTGAAAATGACCTGCCAGAATTCTTTATGGTAGATGAAACCCGGCTATTACAAATTCTGTCCAACCTATCCTCCAATGCCATCAAATTTACGGATGGTGGTGGTTCCATTCACATCCATCTGGGAAAAAAGTCGAGAAACGGCAAGAACTACTTTATCAAAGCTGAAGTTACCGATTCTGGCATTGGTATCTCGGAGGACGATATGAGCAAGCTTTTTAATATATTTAGTCAGCTGGATAATTCATCCACTAAATCCTACGAAGGAACCGGGCTCGGATTATCTATTTCAAAAAAGCTTTGTGAGCTAATGAATGGCGATATTGGCGCGTTTTCCACCATCGGCCTGGGGAGTACCTTTTGGTTTACCTTCGAAGCCGAAGAAGCCAGTAAGAAGGAAATTGAAAGCATTGTGCTGATAGAGGACGACCTGGATATACATGGCAAATTTGGCACAGAAGTGCCGCGGATTCTATTGGTAGATGACAATCAGGTAAACCGACAGGTATCCGGAGAAATTCTAAGAAAAGCATCCTGTGAAGTTGATTTGGCGGAAGATGGGTTGCAGGCCATAGAAATGGTTAAAGCGAACGTGTACGATATTATCTTTATGGATATCCAAATGCCCAGGATGGATGGTGTGGCTGCTACTAAAAAGATCAAAGAGCTTGGGATAAAAGGCTTGCCGCCCATTGTTGCGATGACAGCATACGCTATGAAAGAGGACAAAGAGAAGTTTATGAATGCGGGCCTCGACGACTATATCTCCAAACCTATCAAAGGAAATGATCTGTTGAATAAAGTAAAATTCTGGATTCGATATCGGGCAAAACAGCGTAAAAAAGGACTTCTACCGCGGGAAGCTCCTCGTTTACAAAAACCTGTCGAAAAAGAATTAATGATCTTAAATCCGGAGGTAAAGCAACAATTACGGAAATATGGGGGTGAGGAGCTAGTCGGGAAAATTTATATTGATTTTGAAATAGAAGCAAAAGAGCAGATAGAAAGTTGTAATCTATCCTTAAAAATTAAAGACTATAAAGATATTTTAAGTAAATTGCACACTTTAAAAGGT
>LXQK01000085.1 GCA_001683905.1 Marivirga sp. ANT-B6 | reverse complement strand
AATTCCGCGTTAAGTAAATCCACCTTTTCCCGAAGCTTTTGCCAACCATAATACATCTCAAAATCAACTCGTGTTTCCCCTGTCTGCCCCCTTTTGGTTGTAATCAGTATCACCCCGTTTGCACCCCGTGATCCGTAAATCGCGGTGGCAGACGCATCTTTAAGGATTTCAATGGATTCGATGTCATTCGGATTGATAGAAGATAAAGCGTTGGGGGGGTTAGATGCACCACGTACCCCACCTGGATCTACTTCCTGATTGTTATTATAAATTGGGAATCCGTCTATGACGTACAAAGGCTCGTTACCCCCATTGATAGAACTCGCACCCCTCACTCGAATACTAACACCGCCACCTGGTCGGCCAGAACTTTGTGTTACCTGAACTCCTGCTGCTCTCCCTTGTAATCCCTGATCTAGTGAAGAAATTGGAGACAGATTGAGCTCTTTGGCAGTCACTGAAGCCACTGACCCTGTCAAATCCTTCCTTTTCTGTGTGCCGTAACCCACCACCACCACCTCACTCAGCGCCTGAACATCAGGAGCCATAGCCAAATTAATGTTCGTGCGGTTGCCAATAGTCACTTCCTCAGTAGAAAAACCCACCGATGAGAAGACCAGTACTTCAGCATCATCCGGAGTAATGAGGCTATAGCTGCCGTCAACATTTGTCACAGTTCCTATCCTAGTTCCTTTTACCAACACGTTTACACCAGGTAGTGGTTCTCCATTACCAGAATCTGATACTTTCCCGGTAATGATTTTTTCTAATGTAAGCCGCGACTGACTAGATTGTACAGGGCGATTCTTATTATTTTGTGTTGGCGGTGAAACTTTGGGCACTACTGGTTGAAGATTTTCCAACTGTTTAGGACCTCTTTCTTTCTTACGAATAATATAATAATCTTCTACTTCCGAATACTTGAACATGAGGTCAAGCGGATCTAGCACCTTTTTCAGTATTTCTTCTAAATCGTGCTTATCAGCATTTTCTATCTCAGAAAATTCAGCCTTTACCAGCTTGTTCTTTACATCTTCGGCTTGAAATGCAAAACGAATAAGATAGTTTTTTTCAAGTATGTCCAGTACCTTTACAAGCTGTTGGGACTGCTGGACATCCTGGCTCGTTAATGCTGTGATGTTGGTTGAATTGTGGGCCAGTGCTGTACTTGATTGAGCTGCACTGGACGATGGTAATAATGCTATTAGCATATATACTATCATAGCATGGCAACAAATTTGTAATTGATGCGTCATAAGGATGTTGTGTTAAAAGTTGAACATGGCAAAAAGATCCTGGTTTGAGGTATTGCTCTTGGCCGGGCGACCTCGACCAGGATTTATTGTTTTTCTTTTTTAATCATAATCTCATTTTGGTTTACAGTTATATTTAAATCAAATGTCTCCGATAATAGTGTTAAGAGTTCATCGACCTCCTCGTGCATAGTCACCGTGGCTGTAAATTTCATCTTAGATATAGTGGGATCTAGTTGCACTTTTTGTCCGTAATAGGTCTCGATCACTCCAGCTACCTCTTGCAAGCTAGCGTCTTCAAAGAAGTAAATACGGGTACGCCAGGCTGTATATTTGTTCGGCACTACCACGCGTTGTTCAACCTGACCGGATGATTTGTCGTAAGCTATTAAATCACCTGGTTTCATCTGCAGGGGTTTTGCAAGAGCCACTGATTCCAGTATTACTTGTCCGCTGGCCAATACCACCTGTGTCTTATCCTGACGGTCTAACACATTGAAAGTGGTGCCAGTAACACGTACATCCATCTCGTCAACGTGCACTATAAAGGGTCGATCTTTATTTTCGGTTACATCAAAAAAAGCTTCTCCTTCTAGCCATACTTCCCGCAACGGGCCCTCTTCATATGCTGTATATGTAATGGACGAGTTTGCGTTCATCACAACCAGCGTGCTATCAGGGAGCCATACTTCCTGTATTTCTGCATAGGAAGTATGATACTTCGGTGATGGTTTATAGCTGATTTGCCATAAACCAAAGCCTATCAAAATTATTAATGATATGGAGGCTGCTACCCAATAAGGATAAAGATGACGGTGATTGTTCTTTGGTTCTGATTGTTGCCTGGATGCAGAAGTTCCGACATGTGCCTGAAGTTGGTTCCGTATGCGTTGATGCATGCCATCATCAGGTACATGTTTATAAAATTGAATAACCTCAAGTTGTCTTCTGGCTTCCTCTAACTCTAGGCTTTTTTCCGGATGGTGTAAACAGAAATTTTCCCAAAAGTAATTTAAGGCAGGTGTGGAATGAAAAACCCAGTCTTGGAATTTTTCATCCAGGATAAAGTCATCTGCTGTATAATGCTTATAGTCCATGATGTCTGAATGTTCTTACTCTATAGAGCAGAAATATTCATTTTTTGGACAAGTCAGCAAAAAAAAATAAAGATTTACAATTGGTTTAAAAATTAAACACAGATAATGTAATATTTGCAAAAAAAATGATGTAAAATTATCTAAATAACAAATTAATTACAATGAGAAGAGATATACCAATTCCACCAGATACAAGTCGTGAAAGCAAAAGCTTCTTTTTTAACTTGCCCAATGATCTCTTGGCGATTTTATAAACAGCATCTACTTTAATGTCCATAATTTCGGCGATCTCTTGATATGAAAGATCATTATAGAATTTCAGAAACAATACTTCCCGCTGTTTTTCATTGAGCTCAAGTATCTTTTCTTTCAGTTCAGATTCTATCGCTGAATTTAATGCAATCTCAAATGGAATACACGCTGAATTACTACCGGGCAACTCGCTTGGTTGATTTTTTATTTCTGTTAAAACTCGCCTTCGTACACTGGTAATTAAATAAGCCTGCACTGACTGCACATTACTAAGATTCTCCTTATGAATCCACAAATAGACAAATAAGTCATGAATGACATCTTCTATCAACTGTGTAGCAGGTGTGATCTGTTTGCAGTAGCGAAAGAGCAAAGGAAAGTATTGATCATATAGCGCTAAAAACGCTAATGAATCTCCACGCTTAAATTTTTGCCAGTTGACTTTATCGTTAATACACATTTCCGTTTGAAGATTCTTGAACGAATAGATAATTATCCAAAAATACTGATATATTTTACAATCTATTTAAAAATAATACGAAAATCAAATTGATTTTGGTAAATTGATATTAAATAGTTTATTAAAGAAAGGCACGGCTGGCGATGCCATGTCTATCGCTACTAATAACTTCTAATTTTAATGGAGATACCGAAATAATTCTTACAGCCTTACACTTCCAACTCTTGAGTCAATTAAATCCATATTTAAAATATTTGAACGCTAAGAGTGTGGTCAGTGAAGATACAGACCACGGATTTAGAGAGATTTGATGTAAATCGCAATTTGTAGCCCTGCATGTTGATATTTAGAAATGCCGCAGAAGGTGATTGTAACTTACTGCGGCATTTTTTTTTAGCGCATTTGGAGAAAATACGACAAGGATCAAAAGAATAAGCTTATAACCTGCGTTCAACTATCAAAAAGCCGGCACACCAAGCCTGTCAGGCTTGAACCTGCTTTTAACCTATTATTTAGAGCACCTGCCATACCTGTTAGAGTGATGAGCCAGCAGTTCTAAGGCTCGTCAATGATCAATTCACTTGATCTGTCTAAAACCTCTTCGAGTAACTGTTGATTGGCTTCTTAGAAAGCCAGAGCCTAATTCCAACACCTCTTTTCTATTCACCTGAAAAGTCAAACCATAATTTTATTGGATAACCTGCGTCTCCGGCGTGTCCATTAATTTCACCTTTTTGCGAACCCGGACCTAACGCTTCTGCTTCTTTGAATTTTGTACCTATTGCAGGAATTTCATATAAAAACGAGATGTCTCCTGTAGGAAAAGGTGGTGATACTCGGCCGGAAACTAGTTTTGGACTTTTTGGCGTGTACAATCTAAAAAAAAGTCCCGGTGTTTCAGTAATTATTCTGATTGGTGATTCGGAAGTTTGAAGCTCCATCCAATATAAATTAGCATGATAACCCTTGAATTCAGGATAAATGAGGCTATCGAAGCTCTCGCCTGTCACAGTATTATTATAATCTTTTTCCCAAATTCCCATTTCAGCACCTTTCATTCTGTTTTTCCAGACTCTGTAGGGGCCTTTTCCCATCCATTTTACCCCTTCAACTTTAGATTCGGGGTAATTGAAAGAAATCCCAATAAAGTCGACTTCTTTTCTAGAAAGCGTTAAAGGAGCCACCTCCAGATACAACAATCCATTTTCACCCAATTTCCAATGAATATAGTTTGGATAGGAATCGTATTCGGCCCTAAAATTAAAATTACCCTCGCTGTCCTGCCACCATTTGGCACTTTTAGGGTTTGCCTCTATCCCTGCTGGTGATGGACCGCCATTAAATGAAACCTCCTTTTTTTTGTTCTCTACCGTTAGGAGCTTACCGTTGCTTTTGTCAAAACTAAAATGCGATTCATTGACTTTAACACTGATTTCCTCACCGCCTTCAATTACAGAAATCTGACTTTCAGAAGCTCCTGCATTCAGCGTTTTTATAAGCTGTTTGCCTACCTCTTCCGGTTGCTTAAGCGCCCAGCTCCAAGTATTTACTTCCTTTCCAAATGGATCATTTGCTGTTAATGTAAATATTTCTGCATTAGCAAAATGTTCGGGCAGCTCGATCTCTAAACGTCTTCTTTCACCAGGTGCGATATCTGGTCCCTGAAAGCCACCGGAACCTATAACTTCCGCATCTGAAAACCCGCTTACAGCGCTTAGTTTCCACTCGAAGTTGCATTTCTTTAAATTGGTATAAATGTATTTATTACTTATAAAAATATTGCCGTCGAAATATTGATCAATAGCTATCGGCTCGATTTGTATCGGCGAAAATATTTCTTTAATGGTATAGAAGCTACCTTCTTTTTCCCGGTACGGCCCTACTATACCGTCGGGTCCATGGTTCCCATCACTATCCAAAACATTGTTTTTATCTCTTCTTAAAACTGCTTCATCTGAAAATGACCATAGAAAGCCACCTGCAAATAGGGGACTAGAGGAATAACTATCCCAAAAATCTTGAAGTCCTGCGCCATGACCGCCATCGTAAAGTCCATGAAGTAGCTCCGTCGGCATAAATACGTCTTCTCCATTTCTCAGGCGATTGACACCCATTTTATGAGAAGGATAATGATAAGTATCGACGCCATTTCTTTGAAGCCAAGGATAAATTATTGGTCGTTTTTGAATATCATAGGCATGAAAATATTTTTCATTTGCAAAATCCCAGCCTCCTTCGTTGCCATGGTCCCAAATGACCACCGACGGATGATTTTCATCTTTTAAAACTGTTTCCTTGATGAGCTTAGGACCGACAATAGTATCATAAGAATCCTGCCATCCCGTCACCTCATCAAGCACGAAGAGTCCTATAGAATCACATAAATTCAAAAATCTTTCATCAGGGGGGTAATGAGACATCCTCACAGCATTCATGTTCATTTCCTTAATCAGGAGGATATCCTGTATATGATTTTGCTCACTAAGAGCCCTTCCGGTGGTTGGCCAAAAAGAATGCCTGTTGACACCTTTAAAAACAACCTTTTTGTCATTGATATAAAAGCCGTTATTTTTTCGAAGTTCTACTGTTCTAAAACCAACGGTTTCCTCCTTCCGATAAACCGATTTTCCGTTTTGCAGAAGAGAAAAGCGCATTTTATATAATATAGGGTCTTCAGGGTTCCACGATTGTACATTCTGAAATTTTCCAGAAATAATCAGTTCCTTATTTTTATTTCCGAATGTCCCTTTTATGGTTTCCCCAATCTTTTCTCCTTTAACATTGAACAATTCAACCTGTGCTACAGTGTTTGGCTTATGTTTATTTAGGTAAAGCAGTGCATCAAAGTTTCCATCCGCCCTGGCATCGATAGCTATTCTTTCGAAGTGTTGTTGGGGAAGCACCTCTAGAAAAACAGGCCTGAAAATACCACCAAAGATCCAAAAGTCCGCCTGCCTTTCAGCCTCATTCACAAACTGATTAGACGAATGCTTGGCAACATCTACTTCCAACAAGTTTTCCTCGCCATATTTTAATAATTTACTGATGTCATATTTAAATCTATAAAAAGCGCCTTGGTGCATTGCTCCTGCTGACTTTCCATTTATTTTAACTTTGGTATCCGTCATAGAACCATCAAAAACAATATTGATCGACTTACCTTTCCATTGCGCCGGTACATTGAATTTATGCCGGTAGAGCCCATGCTCTTTTGCCAAAGTCCTGTCTTTGTTTTTATGGTCATGTCCGTAATTGTAACCTCCAAAGCCCTGTAATTCCCAATTTGAAGGTACAGGAATAGTATGCCATGCTCCACTTTTACTACCCTCAGAAACTTTGAAATCCCAGTCGACAGTATGTTCCGAATCCGTTCCTGACAAATAAACTCTTTGGTAAGAATCTTGAGCTGAGGATAAAAATGGAAAATTAAATACACAAAAAAACAGAAATGAATTTAATAAGTGAGATTTTGCTAATTTCATAGAATGGTTATGTTACGAACACTGTCGTC
>LXQK01000084.1 GCA_001683905.1 Marivirga sp. ANT-B6 | reverse complement strand
GATACGTAAGGTTTTTTTTATGATGTCTTACAGACCATAGATGTTCAAAATCCATACCTACAGTGCCGGGCGGCTTTTATTGAAAAAGACTTGTTAGTTTTATTTGGACTAATTATAAATAATCATTAAACTTGCAGTATATTAAATATCTCCTCACATGTGTTGCACTTGTAGTTTTACCGAAGTATTTAAGTCAGAAGCAGGTTGTATTTTTCAATGCGATAGTAAAAACTGTATTTGGGTTCATTTCGATGGTAAGGTTACAGCATATAACGTCAATCAGTTTCTGAGGTTAAAATCCGCCCTTGATCAGGTAGACATAGAAAATATGATCAATAATCCACAAGCCAGTGCAGACATAGAAATCATCTCGATCATAGGCATTGATCAGATTTACATCCTGAATATCCAGCAAATTATCTCCTTCAAAGAACTTATATCTGGTGCCCTTGCTATGCTTGAACTGAACAGTATTATCAGGCAGAAGCTACACGTGCTCACCGTGTAGTATCGGCTCCTATTTAGACCTAGAATCATTCTATATTACGTTCATATCAGGTTTTGCTGTAACTATTTTGTATTTTAGCAGTATAAACACTAATGGTCCTGTTAATAATATAAACAGGAGCCTAATTTGAGCATATTAAACAAAAAATAGCAATGAAAGACCTGATAAGATTAAGAACATCCCTTTCAGAAGAAATAGAAACAATATTAAACGAGCAAATAAAGCTGGAAGCCAAATCTTCTGCAACTTATTTGGCAATGGGTGGCTGGTGTGATAGAAATGGTTTTGACAACAGCGCGGACTTTTTTTATGCCCAGGCAGAGGAGGAGCGTTCGCATATGCTGAAGTTGTACAAATATGTTACTGACCTCGGTGGGCGGGCCATTTCTCCTGAAGTAAATAATATTCCACAGGAATTTACCAGCTTTAGAAGCACTTTTGAAGATGCCCTGGAGCAGGAGATTAAAGTAACGCAGTCGATTAACAATATCGTGGACAGATGCCACAAAGTAAAAGACTATACCACAGCCACTTTCCTGCAATGGTTCCTTAATGAGCAGATTGAAGAAGAATATGTCGCTCGTCGTGCACTGGAATTATTTGACGTGATTGGTGAAGAAGGCGTAGGTAAATATATGATAGATAAAAATATCTCAAAAACGAAATACAAAGGTTGATACGCTTCGCATTATTAAAATAAGAAAGCCTCTATTTTTGAGGCTTTTTTTATTATAAAATATTCTGGTATTCCGCGCATAAAACGAAAGGCAGGTTATTCATCGGGGAAAATAAATCCATCAGCCTTTTCCTTTAAGTTTTTTAACTTACTTTATTAAAATCTCCACAACATCCGGCACATCCTTCATCTTGACATCTGCAAGCCAATGGTTATTCACAAGAACTATTGGTGCTTCTTTGCAGCGGCCGGTGCATTTTGTTTTGAGGATTTTTGTTTTATCCCGCAGGCCCTTGGATTTAAGGTCCGAAGATATCGCCCTTTCAAGATCTTTGGCTCCTGATTTTTTGCAGTCTTTTCCATTACATATAAAAACAAAATGTTTTACCTTATTATAGTCTTTGCCCATATCTTAATTTATTCCTAATGCCCTAACAGTCTATTTGCGCCTTTTCGTTCATTCCCTTTTTTTATGGAGCAACGGCCTGCATTAAATAACCGCAAATCAGTGCACCATACGTACCCAGTGCATATCCCAAAACGGCCAGCAGCACGCCAACAGGGGCTAAAGCAGGATGGAAAGCCGACGCTACAATAGGTGCCGATGCGGCACCACCAACATTGGCCTGGCTGCCTATAGCGACAAAAAAGAAAGGTGCTCTGATAAGCTTAGCCACTAATAACAGAATCGTAATGTGCACCAACATCCATATGATCCCCACGAAAAAAAGCCCCGGATTGCTCCATATTTGTGTTACATCCATTTGCATACCAATGGTAGCTACCAGCACGTAAATCATCACGCTTCCTAATCTGGAGGCGCCAGCACCTTCCAGTTTCCTCGCTCTGGTGAGCGACAAGCAAAGGCCCAAAGTTGTTGCTATCACGACAATCCAGAAAAAACCAGATGTAAGCGAGAACTCTTCCAGCCGTGGCGCATTTATGGCGATCCAGGGAGCGATAAAGTCTGCACCTAAATGGGCTAAGCCTGTTACACCAAATCCAATACCCAGAATGCCCATGGTATCACCGAGCGAGGGCAAACGGGAAATGCTGAGTCTGTAATTTTCTATCCGCGTTCGAACCTCGTCGATGGCAGAAGCATCGGCTTTGAAAATTTTATCTATTTTTTCAGATCTACCAGCCCAAAATAGAAGAAAGCCCATCCAAATGTTGGCTACAATGACATCAATAGTGACCATAATGGAAAACAGGCTATTACTGGCGCCGAACACTTCGAGCATGGCAGCCTGGTTGGCTCCCCCTCCTATCCAGCTACCGGCAATGGTGGCCATGCCTCGCCAAACCGCGTCGGGGCCTACTCCGCCGACGATTTCAGGGGCTATGGAAGACATGATCAGTAAAGCAATGGGACCGCCCAGAACAATACCAATAGTACCTGCAAAAAACATAACGAGTGCTTTAGGCCCTAACTTCATAAGCCCTTTCACGTCGATACTTAAGGTAAGTAAGACAAGACTGGCAGGAAGCAAATATCGCGATGCTACAAAATACAAATTAGATGATTCACCAGAAATAAGCCCAAGCGAATTGTAAAGGGATGGAATAAAATAACATAAAAGGAGCGACGGAATGTAGGTATAAAATTTTTTCCAAAAGGGTTGATCGCTGCTGCTGGTAACAAATATAAGGGCCAATGTAGCCATCAACAAACCCATTACAACGGCATCATTAGTAATAAGTGGCGCATCCACTGCAACTTCCTCCATAGGTTTCAAAGGTAAGGGTTAACAATTATCTGCAAAAAAATGATTAAAGTCCTGATCTTAAAATTTAAAGTATGTCAACATTCCGCTTTTAGTTTCCCGCTGTTAGATTTACTCTATTTAATCCGGAACGATAGCGTCAGCCAAAATAGTCAAAAATTCGCTTATCATCATTGCTGTAGCACCCCAAACTACATGACCTTGCACGTCATAATATGGAGACTGTAAAGTATATTCACCGATTATCATTTCTTTATATTTGATGTTTACGGCATCGAGCAAATGCAATAATTCAGTTTCGATAATTTCTTCTACCTCATATTGATTAATTAGAAAAGAAGGCCTTGCGTCAGCATACGCAACTACTGGTAACACATTAAAATTACTGGCTGCAATATATATTGTAGAAAGCGTGCCCAAGATCTTGACGTCTTCTTTTTTTATTCCGACTTCTTCATAGGCTTCTCGCAAAGCTGTGTCTACCAGGTCGTTATCAGATTTCTCCATCTTACCACCAGGAAAGCTGATTTGCCCGCTATGAGCACCGTCATATACCGGGCGTCGCATCAGTGGAAGGTAAATCTTTCCACAGTCGGCATATAGCAAAATCAATACACTTCCCTCCATCGCTTCAGTTTTCGCCTCCGTCCTGAAGCGCAAATGATTTGGAACAGAGGGCATCATTTTCTGATGTGCAACAGGACCCGGCAGCTTGTTTCTTAGCTTTTGTTCCAGATTTTGAACAATGCTTTCCAGTTTCATTTTCTTCTGTTTTTAAAGCAGTTGTAAAACTAGTAAAAATCCGCTGGTAATTGAAGAAAAGTCGGCGGAGTCAACAATTCAATGATAAGCCGCCGCCATATACCGACGTATGCCATTAAGCCATCTCAGTATAATCCCTTTATTTAAAAGCATTATACCAGTCAGAAAACCGTTCTATCTGAATTTAATCCACTATTTATCTTAAACCCATGCCTGTAAGATTTGGTAGTTTTTGAAAAGATCGTTGAATAGCAATTAATTACCTTATTGTATGATTGAAATAGCACAATCCAGGTTATAAGCTCAGTTAGAATATTGTGATCATGCTGAATTGAGCGGAATTTCAATACGTTCGTTATTGGTCAGCATCAATCATTTAGAATTAAATTATACGCTTGAAATACCACATCCTGTAGAAAATGAATATTAGTACAGGTAAGTAATTAAGCATAAAATCATAGAAGGAGTAACAATGAAAAAATTCTATCTGTTCTTTACATGTTTTTTTTTAGGAGGCTTTGCTATTGCACAACAGCTTCCCATTTACAGTCAGTACTTTAAGAATCCTTATTTATATAATCCCTCTTTTGCGGGAGATCATGGGTCTGCGGTTTTTTACCTAACCCATAAGCAGCAATGGCGTGGCATTGAAGGTGCACCTGTAACCTCCACCTTCAGCTTTCATACCCCTGCAGGGAAAAGGGCCGCGATAGGTCTTAATATTTACAATGATAAGCGGGGCTTGTTAAACACTACTTCGGCCTTAGTATCTTTTGGTTATACCGTACCGTTCAGCGAAGACCATATTGTTCGCTTCGGTTTATCTGCCGGATTGGGAACCAACTCTATTGATTTAGAAAAATTAGATGAAACCAACGATCCTGCTGTAATCAATTTGATCAGCGAAAACATTTTCTTAGATGGCCAATTCGGCGTCAACTATCAATTTAAGAATTTTACCCTCGGCTTTTCCATCCCTAAACTCTACGAATCCAATGTATTTAGTGACACTTATTTTGGCGACTTTGAAATATCACGCTTCCGCCGGTATATGTTCACGGCCAATTACAAGATCAATATCGATCAGGACGCGTTAGTTGTGGAGCCGATGGTAGTATATAGAATAACTGAAGGCCTGCCAAGTTTATTGGAAGGCGGCGCTGTCTTGCACATCAAAAAGACGATTTGGGCTGGCGCTACCTATCGGCAGGATTATGGTTTCACAGGTTTAGCCGGATTTAATATCAAGGATAATTTAAGTATTGGATATGCTTATGAATATGCTACCAATCCCGAGCTGACCTTTGCTGATGGCACCCACGAGATACAATTGGGACTAAGGCTGGGTAAGAAAAGAGAAAAAATTAAAAAAACACCACGGACAAAACCAGCACCTGTAGCAAAGGAGGAGCCCGTGAAGGAAGAACCGGCAGTAGAAGAAAATGTTGAAGAGGAAAAGCCGGTGACAGCAGTAGCAAAACCTGTAGTAACTCAGCAACCTGTCGAAAAAGAGGCCGCAGTACCGGTGAAGAAGGAACCTGTTGCTGTTGCGCCAGGACGAGTGTTTGAGCAAACTGCAAAGAAGGGCAAACATGCTTTAGAACTGGATGAAGGAAATTACGTCATTGTTGGTGTGTTTGGCCAGGAGGAGAATGCTAAAAAACAAGTAGCTCAACTTCAGGAAAAAGGTGTTCAGGCATCTTATGGATATAATTCGCAGAACAAATACTTCTACGTGCATACTTACAAGGCTGAGGATAAGCAAAATACAAGGGTAGAAAGAGACAGGCTGCGCAAAACCAGCGACTTTAAAAATGCATGGATGCTGACCATTGAAGATCCTGATAAAAAGGGTACAAGTAAGCTGCAAGATAGCCAGGAGCCTTCAAAGCAGATACTTAATCAAATGGAGCAGGTAAAACCAACGACATTCGCGGGCACGAAACAGACATCGTTTGAAGGCTCGCCTGTTTTAGATGAAAATGCAGTAAACTTTGTTTTTGACTATGACAATATCATCTCGGTGACTAAAGGAAGTGGAGAAAACGAGATGAAAGATGGCAATTATTTGATTACGGCAGTATATAGTGATTATAAAAATGCCGCCAAAAATAGCGATGAAAACTTCAGGGAGGGATTTCAGACTAAGATTGGGTATCATGCTGAATCCAACTACTATTATGTCTATCTATTTGAAGGAAATGACCTCGACAAGGTGATTAAGGAGAGAAACAGGTTTAGAAAAAATCAGTATTTTAATGATACCTGGATCCTGCATGTTGAATAGCTAGCTGCAAGGTTATGGTTCTGGTTCTGATTGTATTGCGTGAGGGATTGAAATGAAAAGCCCGCAGCGGTCAGGTTTCGCGGTGGCCGGACTTGAAATGTAAAGCCCGGCCCGCAGGGACACGCCCACGCGTTGATTTATACGAAATAGCGTGCTGGCATGACATTCGTTCTACAACTGCTCTCTATCACGTGGTACATGTTTGACGTGCTTTGCATGCGTTCCTACTGAATGTTTCCGAATTTCTTATTGAGATAGCCATGGGGGTCCTGAACAACCGTGTCGGGATAGGCAAAATGTTGTATCTTGTTTTTTGACAGGTCAATATACCAATAGACGGGGGATATGCCATGCTGGTGAGCCGCATAGCCGGTAATTACCAAGGCATTGTTATCTAACCAAAAGCCATCGTCTATGCCTCCTGCAGGACCTGTAAAAAGTAATCTATACTTTTTACTTTTATCGAAATCAAAGACGACTGCTTCTGCATCGGGATTGTAAGAAATTTCGGTTTGTGCTTGAGAGGGCGTCAGGACGACTTTATAGCTGTATAGATCTAAGATGAGCGAGCTGTCCGGGCTGGCAAGACGATGCTCCGTTATTTTGTTGCCTACGGTATCTTTTGCTTCGACCTCGAACATGATCTGTGGAAGCTCGCCTTCATATTGCCTGGAAAAATTAGTTACCTCAAATGAAGGGAGATTTTGTTGCCAGTATTTTACCCATGGGCTCAATCGAAGCGTAATAGCATCTGGGATCGACTTTCTTGGCGCCGGCTCCACAGCTTCTTTTGAAGTGGATTCCTTTTTTACTGTATCTTTGGCAGCCTTGTCGCAATTGGTAAATAAGCCTACTGCAATAAGTACCGCTAATGTCGTTGATCGCGTAAGGTTCATATTTAATGCTGCAGATGGGTGATGCGGCAATATACGAATAATTGGCGCGAGTCGAAGGCTACAGAAATAGATTTTCCGGATGCTTACATTTTTTCAAACGGCAGCTGCGTCTTGACCATCGGTATAGATATCAGAAAATGCGTATTGGTATTGGACTTGTTTTTTATCACGTCAATTTTACCATTCAATTTCTCTAAACAAGTTTTGACGATATACAATCCCAGCCCAGGCGATTGGTGAACGCCTGCAGCAGGCGAAAACATGTCGAAGAGATGTGGAACCTCTTCCTCTTTTAGTCCAATACCATTGTCGATGACACTAATTTCCAGAGACTCGTTGACTTCCTTGACCGCAACAGAAACAAAACTTTTGTTACCCTTCAGTGGATCGTAATATTTGATGGAATTATCTATAAGGTTCATCAGGATGAGCCGCAAGAGGAATAGGTCGGATTTATACTGGAGTTGCTCGTCGACATCTACATTAAAAACGATCTCTGGATATCCAGGCTGGTGCTTGTTATCAGCAATGATCGTATGGATCAAATCTTTAAATAAGATCAAATCGTTTGCCATACTGCGGTGGTTAATTTCATGTATCATAGAAAGTCGGGATAAAATAGTACTTAAATGGTCTGCATTACTCTTGAGTTTCTCCAGATAAATCAGGGCCTTATCGTCGGAAATATCCATTAAAGCCACGCCACAAAGCCCCATTAGCCTGGCCAGGGGACCGCGGATATCATGGGCAGTTTTATAAATAAAATTATCAAGATCGTCGAGCGCTTTTCTTAAATCTTCATTAAGCTCGTTGAGCTCTCTGGTTCGGTCGTGAACTTCTAATTCTAGCCGGGCATTGTATGAGGTAAGCTGGTTATTTTGATTCTGAATTACCTTTTGCGCATTTTCAAGCTCGGTGTTGTTTATAATCAGGCTTTCTTTCTGAGCTTCTATTTCTTCTTTTTGTTCGACAATCTCCGTTGTTCGCTCAATCACCTTCTGCTCAAGCTCCAGATTTTTTTCGAGGATAATCCTTTTAAGTTCTATTTCCTTTTGTCTTTCCAATCGTTCGTTCTCCAGGGTTTTTTCAGCAAGTTCTTTTCTGACGATATTGATCTTATCAGCCAAACCAAGTGAAAAAAGGGCTACCTGCAATACCGCACTGATTTGTACACTATATTGCGTAACAGGATTTTGATCTACTACGGAAAAACGCTGCATGGCGAAGACGATGCCACCAACCAAGAGTAATATATTGGCCGCGAGAAAATATTTGGCAGGATGAAAGCCATTTCTGTAACTTGAAATGGCAAGCCATAGAATAAGCAAAAAACTTCCGGCGGTACTAATAATGGCAAGGCTACGGCCAAGGTGCCACTGGCCCAGGACCATCAGAATGATAATAAAAGCGTTGACATATAAAAACCCTTGAATATATTTTTCTCCCTTTGCCTGTAGATATCTTGTTTTAAGATAAGCTTTACTGAAAAAGAGGTAGAAGAATAGCAATATCGGCGAGGACAAGAACCTGATGTAAAGGTCTAATCGCGGGTTGTTCCTGAGCGCCAATTCATAAATAATGCCCTCATCGGCTGCGAGAAAAACGATAAGCGTGAGAATGAAAAATACATAATAGAGGTAATTCTTATCCTGAAGCGAGATATAGATAAAGAAGTTGTACAGAAGCATGATAATAAGTGCTCCAAAAAACAAGGCCTGATAAATTCTAGGCTGCACATAGCGGTCTGTAAATCCCTGGTCAGAAAACAACCTGATAGCGCCGACTGCAAAAGACTTAAACTGTTGTGATATATTGGTAGCACTTTCAAGCCGTACATAATAGGTAATACTAGCACCTGCCGGAACCTTAAACCGCATTGCAACTAGTTTGCCAAGGTCATTACTTCTGTCGTTTAAAGGTGTTAGATCGCCCGTTTTTTCTACAAGTACCGGTTGACCATCCTCAATGGCATAAAGCTCGATATGGTCTGTAAAAGGAATAGTGAGATTATAATAATCGTCCTGTGGCAGTTCATTAAATAATTGAAACCTTAGCCAATGAACTGGAGCATCATAATCGATATCCGCCTGGTCTATTAACCTAAACGATGATTTGGTCTCTGCCGCAGCGATATCCTGAAAAAAGATATCACCATTTTCATCATTAAGGATAAACAGATAGGGTGCTAAGTCCCTCTTTTTATAAGTCTCGTCGAGTCGTATTGTCGGCTGGGCAATCAGTGGTAGCACAAGCACCAGAAGTGAGATTACCGCCGAAAAATGTTTCAATATCAATTTTATCGTTTTTAAGCCAAATATTACAGTCACTAATTATGCGCATTTTGTTATAATACATACTTTCTACTTTCAATAGGTAAATGGCACGCTTCCTGTTTCTTAGAAAATTTACATTATATTTACCTGAAACCCTGCTCATAATGACGCGTAAGCGAATAATAATATAATTTAAAAATACTTGCATCTTTGCCAGATCGCGAAATGTATAAAATCAAATATGGAATTTAATCTTACAACTCCAGCCTTACTATTTCCGGCTATTTCTTTACTCCTCTTGGCTTACACCAATCGTTTTTTAGCTGTAGCGAGCCTGATCCGGGGCTTACACAGACGGTATCAGGAAAATCCCGATCAGCTCGTTAAAGGACAGATCAAAAATCTGAGACGTAGGCTTTACCTGATCAGGAATATGCAGGCTTTGGGCATTTTAAGTTTGTTTCTCTGTGTGCTTTGTATGTTTGTACTTTTTGCTGATGAACAACGCTGGGGAAGCTATATCTTTGGCGTGAGCCTGATTTTACTCATGGCCTCTCTCGCGCTGTCTATTCGTGAGATCCAAATATCTATACGTGCACTAAAGCTGGAGCTGAGTGATATGGAAGACAAGGAAGACAGGAAAATTATAAACAAGTTCTAGGTTTAATAAATGAGCGTGGTGGTGTGCTCTCATACTTTTCAAACAGCTTTTAAATTTTATGCATTTCAACAACAAGGTTATTATCATTACAGGCGGATCATCCGGAATAGGACGTGCCTGTGCCGAAGTTTTAGGTGGTAAAGGTGCTAAAATAGTTGTTACCGGAAGAGATTTGGCCCGGCTGAACCATTTATCGGAGACACTGAAAGAGCGGAAAATTGATCACCTGACCATCAAAGCTGACGCCAGCCTGGAAGCAGATAATATGATGATGGTAGAAAAAACCATCGAAAGATATGGCCGGATTGACATCCTGATCAATAATGCCGGTATCTCGATGCGCGCATTATTCGAAGATATTCAACTCGATGTTTTCAAAAAAGTGATGGACATCAATTTTTATGGTACCCTATATGCAACCAAATATGCACTTCCTTATATTTTAAGTTCCAAAGGTTCCATCGTGGGCATATCCTCCATCAATGGCTATAGGGGCACACCTGCACGCACTGCGTATTCGGCTTCTAAATTTGCCATGAATGGATTTTTTGAAGCCTTACGAACCGAGGTGATGAAACGGGGGGTGCATGTGCTGGTCTGCTGCCCGGGATTTACGGCGTCTAATATCAGGAACGCCGCATTAACAGCAGACGGTTCTGTCCAGGGAGAGTCTCCTCGTGATGAAGGCAAGATGATGACCTCAGCGCAAGTAGCAGAAGCATTGTCCGAAGCCATAAGAAAGAGGAAACGCGATCTGATTTTGACGACGCAGGGAAAATTGGCGGTCTTCCTTAATAAATGGATTCCTGGTTGGATGGATACCATTGTCTATAACCAGATGGCAAAGGAAAAGGATTCACCCTTCAAATAGTGAGTAGATGAAGCAACAAACCCGAAAATTAGGGATAGTCAACCCCGCAGGGTGGGTGTCCTGGCATTACTCCTTCAGGTACTTCACAATCAAACGAGCCAGGTTATCTGAGGCCCGCTCACTTCCAAGCTTGGTTTTGATTTTGCTATACCCGTCGAGAATCTTCGCACGGCCATCGCCAGCAAGAATATTCTCTAACGACGCCCTTAATTTACTTTCATTTAAGTCTTGCTGAATAAGCTCTTGGGCTACCTCCTCCTCAGCAATCAAGTTCACCAGCGAAATATACTTTACCTTGATAAGCGCTTTGGCTATCCGGTAAGACACCGCACTGGTTTTATAACATACTACCTGGGGCACGCCTAAAAGCGCTGTTTCTAACGTAGCTGTACCTGATGTAACCAGCGCAGCATGGGCATTAGCGAGAAGATCATACGTTTGATTGAAAATTAATTTTATTGCGTCTTTCTCATGTACAGCCGCATAAAATGGTGCAGGTAAATTATCTACACCGGCAACAACGAACTGATAGGCTGGAAAGTCATTGACAATGCCTACCATCAGCGCAAGAATATTTTCAATTTCCTGTTTTCTACTACCGGGTAAAATGGCAATGACTGGCTTATTGATATGATGATCTTTTAAAAAATTATTATCAGGCACGAAATCCCGAATGGCATCAAGCAATGGGTTCCCGACATAGTCTACTTTATAATCGTACTTCTTGTAAAATGATTCTTCAAAGGGTAGAATCACGAACATTTTATCTACAATCGCCTTAATTTTAAAAGCTCTGGATTGATTCCACGCCCATACCTTAGGAGAGATATAATAGAATACTTTAACATCGTGCTTTTTTGCGAATTTTGCGATGCGCAGGTTGAATCCAGCATAGTCAATTAATATCAATACGTCAGGTTGGTATTGCATTAAATCCTTTTTGCATAATTTCAGGTATTTTTGTATGGTAAAAATATTTTTGAAAACCTCCCAGAAACCCATAAATGCCAGTGAAGTATAATTCACCACTATACTGGCGCCTGCCTTTTCCATTTGATCGCCACCCCATCCTCGTACCTCAGTGGCAGGATCGACCTTTTTTAACGCCTTGATCAGATTAGAACCATGTAAATCACCCGACCTTTCACCAGCAATAATATAATATTTCAATTTTTGACATTTAATGTGAGCAATGATTGGCTTCACTTATTGACCTGGCCATAGGTACGGCTGAGAAGTCTATTCGCCAAAATACTCCACATAATTCCGGGGAGTTTCATATAGTTTGATACTGTATAGCGCCCCATTGCCAGCTATTTTCTGAACGGCCGGCGCCAGTATCTTCCAAATTTCCATGATTAATATCTCACAGCTGGCCATTTTGCCGTGCATGAAGTCGACATCCATATTCAGGTTTTTATGGTCTAGCTTGTCGGTCACTTA
>LXQK01000083.1:2108-8760 GCA_001683905.1 Marivirga sp. ANT-B6 | reverse complement strand
AAGCCATTAAGTATTTTTCATCAAATTTATTTTTGCTTGTTGGTAACATTGTTGGAAAATTTTTTTCGTTGGCATTTTTCCACAAAGTTTATGAATTCTTACATCTGTATTATTTAGACCGCTTTTACCAACATTCTAAAACACATAAGCCAACATAGTTATCCACACATTTTTGTTGGTTATAGAACGATGTTTTGATCAATTAATTCCCAATTTGCCCTTAATAATAGTGCGTCAGGATAGAACATAACAGGCTCAGGTGGGATGCGTAGCTTTACGTTTCCCGGATCCCATTGGCCATTATTATTCAGGTCAGATATAATTCTCATTCGATATTCTCCTGGTTTAATATTTGTAAATTGATAGTTTTTTTGGTTCTTTTTTTCTGCGACAACCTTTCCGCTTTTGTCAATGAGCTGTATGATAAACGCATTTAAGTCGGTATCTACTTTACCTTTAATAACGCCAAAATCTTCAGGGTTTTTATATGAATATGTCTTTGTTTGTTGATTTGAGGAGTCTTGTTCCAGAGATATGAATGCCGCGCTTCCCATGTATAGTGTTACGCGCTGGGGTAGTGCTTGTTTGGATCCCGAAATATTCCTTCCTTCCAGGGTGCCCATACTAACACCACTAGCTTCTGACGGTTTTGGTACTTTCTTCAGGATTGTTGCCATATCCTGTTGGGCGTTCCAACGGAGGTCTTCAGGTGTTATGCTTATTGTATTAATGCTATCATATCTGAAATAAAGGCTGTCATATATAACTTGTATCACCGGCTTGTTAAACTTGAATGTAGCTTTATAGTCTTCTTCTATCGATGCTTTATCACCAGGTAATATGGTGACCTGGAATGCTTCTTTTTTTGCTGCTGAGGGTTTAAATTTTACGAAAGTTTTTTGTTCAATTGATTGATTAATAGTGTCTGAAGCCAGAATAGTTACAGACAAGCTATCAGCTTTGATCGCGTAAGGGTATATCCTAATTTTAGTATTTGATTCGTAAAGGTTGCTATAGAGGTTTTGGGAGGTGTCTGCGGACTGTAGTTCATAAGATGTTATAGGCTTATTAAACGTTATTACATAGTATCTCCCGTCGGCGCGGTTGCTTAGTATGCGTAAGGGGCTGATATTTAGTTTTTGAAGTGATATGTGAAGATCTGCAATTGGTTTTATTAAGCGGATTGTATCCGCTACAAAACCGTACGCTTCCTCGGCTGGTTCTGTTTTTAGGTTTTTGTTTTTATCTTCAAATGCATATATAGCGTATGAACCTTCACGTAGGTAGTCGAGCTGATATGCACCAAGTTTGTTAGTTTGAGTAAAATAGCGTGGCGGGCTGTTAAATATAGTGAGTGTATCTGCTGCATTGTACAGTGCCACTGTTGCATTTTCTATTGGTTCTCCAGTTAAAATGTTGAAAACTTTTCCGGATATCGATAGCGAATCAATTTTTTCACCCGTTGAAAAAGCAAAATCTAACTTTTCACTGATGTTCCCTTCTGTCAGGTCTTTAATGGATTCCCTTAAATTTAGTGTGTAGGTTGTATTCTCTTCAAGCGGTTCATCGAAATTCAGCGTAAGGGTATTTTTTTTTATGGTGTAATTGTATTTGTTTCGATCTATTGATGGAGATATAATTAATTGATTTTTTAGGTCACTGGCTTGAATAGGTTCACTAAATGTTAGGGTTATTTTTTTATCTGTAAAGTTGGTAGTCAGGTTGGTCGGTTTAGAGCCAACCAGTAGAGGTTTTATTATATCTTTTTCGCCACCAGTAATTACACCTACGCTGGCACAGGCGTAGCACACTAAGATTGTCAGGACAAAAGCCGAGGTATATAAAAGCTTATTCATTTTTTTATGACATAAATAAGACTAGAATATTCGCCATTGTTTTTTTTGGCATAAATATTAGAATTAATTGCATTTTTAAATGCAGATATGTAATTATTGCTGCCATGCTTATATTTTTCACTCAACATACTGATATAGAATGAATCCAGTTTCATCGGGATGATCTTCTTCAATTTCAGTTTGTGTGCTTTAAAAAGATGTTTCATGCTGGTGATGTTGAAATGGTAAAGATGTCGTGGCACATCATATGCTGCCCAGTGAGCCTGATATATTTTGGCGTCGAGTGCATTGGTATTTGGTACGGCAATAAATATTCTTCCTTTCGGTGTCAGGATCTTTCTAAGGTGCTTGATGGTTTCCTCGAGGTTCTCGACGTGTTCGAGTACGTGCCAAAGCGTGATGGCGTCATACTGATCTTTCTTCTTTAGGTGAAATAGATCGGCATAGACTTCATCATTTATATTTTTTTTCGCCAGCGCCCTTGCGTTAGCGTTAGGTTCTATACCCGTAACGGTCCATCCTCCCTTTTTACAAACCTCTAAAAAGTGGCCGGTTCCACATCCTACATCTAGTAGTTTCCCTTTTTGGCTGTAATTATTGACGATTTTCAACTTTGATCTAAGCGTAAAACGTCTGACTGTTTTGTAGCCAATGTTCAGCAGGCTATTGCCTTTTGAGGTATGAGAAATATATGCTGAAGATTCATAATATCTTGCGATATGTTCCGAGGCCGGCCTTGGGTTTGTAAATTTTAAAGTACAGTTTTTACAAGCGACGATGGCAAAACTTTCCTGTGATACAGCATGATCCTTTACGATCAAAAAATTGGCAAAGGAGTTGTCCCCACATACAGGACATTTTTTTAAAGATTCATACATAAAGATTACTTATCCAAATAAACCATGATGATGGAAATATCGGCCGGGGTTACACCACTGATACGTGACGCCTGCCCTATTGTTTCTGGCTTGGCTTTGTTTAATTTTTCTTTAGCCTCTGCGGAAAGGGCGGTAATCTTTCTATAGTCAAATGCGCTATTAATCTTCAAATCTTCGAAGGAGTTCATCTTAATGGCTAATTTTTCTTCTTTATCGATATAGGAATCATATTTAACTAGAATTTCTGCTTGATCTAATACTGCTTCCGGGTATTTTGACAGGCAGGTTAATATTTCCTGATCCATATGCATTACCTCTCGAATGCCCACTTCTGGGCGCTTCAGAAGTTGCAGGACAGAAATTCTTTCCTTTATGGTGGCGGTATTCAATTCCTCCAAATTTTCATTTACTTCAGTAGGATCAACTTTTAACTTTCTCAATACGTTCAATACGCCCAGAACTTGTTCTTTTTTCTTAACAACCTTCTGAAGTTGCATATCAGTTGCTAAACCGATATGGTGTCCTATTTCCGTCAATCGTATGTCGGCATTGTCTTGGCGAAGTAAAATGCGAAACTCGGCCCTCGAGGTAAACATGCGGTATGGCTCCTCGGTACCCTTGGTTACCAGATCGTCTATTAGAACGCCGATATAGGCGTCGGATCTTTTAAGTACAAACGGTGACTTTTCGTGTATTTTATTGTGTGCATTGATGCCTGCCATTAATCCCTGGCTTGCGGCTTCCTCATATCCGGTAGTGCCATTGATCTGCCCGGCGAAATAAAGGTTTTCTATTAACTTAGTTTCCAGTGTCAGGTTCAGCTGTGTTGGCGGAAAATAGTCGTATTCTATGGCATAACCTGGCCGAAACATTTTGGCGTTTTCAAATCCTTCTATCGCTCTTATAGCCTTAAATTGCACATCTTCCGGTAGAGAGGTGGAGAATCCATTGACGTAAATTTCCACCGTATTCCAACCTTCTGGTTCTACAAAGATCTGGTGTCTGTCTTTGTCGGCAAATCTGTTGATCTTATCTTCAATCGAGGGGCAATACCTTGGGCCTAGTCCTCGTATTCTGCCATTAAACATAGGAGAACGGTCAAAGCCAGTTTCGAGAATTTCGTGCACCCTTGTATTCGTATAGGTGATGTGGCAGCTACGTTGTACCGCTGGCAGAGGTGTATCAGAGAATGAGAACCGTCCGGGTATTTCATCTCCTTTTTGCTCTTCCATTCTGGAGTAGTCAAGGGATCTGCCATCTATCCTCGGCGGAGTGCCGGTTTTCATTCGCCCCGAATCAAATCCTAGCGCGATCAATTGTTCTGTTATGCCGGTAGCCGCCTTTTCCGCAGTTCTACCACCACCAAATTGCTTCTCGCCGATATGAATAATCCCGTTTAGGAATGTACCGTTGGTGAGCACCACAGATTTACCCCTTATCTCAATTCCCATGCCTGTTTTTACCCCGGAAACCCGATTATTCTCAATAAGCAAACCGGTTACCATTTCCTGCCAAAAATCAACATTAGCATTTCTTTCCAATAACAAACGCCATTCTTCAGCAAAAAGCATCCGGTCATTTTGGGTCCGCGGACTCCACATTGCGGGTCCTTTGGACTTATTAAGCATGCGAAATTGGATCATGGATTTGTCGGAGATGATTCCCGACATGCCGCCAAGCGCATCTATTTCTCTAACAATTTGTCCTTTGGCCACGCCTCCCATGGCAGGATTGCATGACATCTGTGCTATGGTATTCATATTCATGGTAACTAGTAGCACTTTTGAACCCATAGTCGCAGCCGCAGAAGCCGCTTCGCAACCTGCATGCCCTGCCCCTACTACAATTACGTCGTATTCCTCAAACATATTTTTTTGAATTTTAGTGTTCCACGTGGAACAGTTGCTGAATTTAGGCCGATGTTTCACGTGGAACATGTCCTCGCAAAGATAAGCAAGAGTTTTCTTTTTCTCTCATAATAACCTTTTGATCGGCGGTTTTATCCGAATAGCCTGCCAGGTGAAGTACCCCATGAATGATCACCCGGTGTAGTTCGTCTTCAAAACGCAACTTCAGTTTAAGGCTATTTTCATTAACTCTTTCCGTGCTGATGAAAATATCACCTTCTATTTGCTCCACTGACTCCGAGTTGTCAAACGTGATAATATCCGTTAGCGTATCGTGTTGAAGGTAATTTTGATTCATTTCCAGTAGGTAGGCGTCATCACAAAAGATGAAATTAAGCGTTCGTAATACGAACTTTTCCTCGGCCAAAACCAGCTTTATCCATTGTCTGGTTTTGGTCAGACTTATTATCTTGTCCGGACTATTCTCATAAAAAAAGTGGATGGCCATCGTGTGTATGCTAAAACAGACTAACCAAAATAAAAGCTTAGCTCTACCACCCTACCGTTTTCCTTAAATTTTACCTCATCAGAGAGGTTTTTCATTAGAAAAATACCCCTTCCCCCGGGCTTATCGACATTTTCAGGTGCTGTAGGATCGGGCAAGACTTCAAAATCAAACCCCAGCCCTTCGTCCTCTACCACAAATTTAATCAAGTTTTCCTGCAGGTTCAATGAGAGCGAAACGTTTTTGCTGATGTCATTCAGGTTGCCGTGTTTGATGGCATTATTAACCGATTCAGTTACAGCAATCATGATATTGCCATAGATGTCATCATTTAGGTTGTATTTGTCCTTTGCATTGTCAATAAAGCTTTCTATAATTCTAATATTTTCAGAAAGTGAGGGTATTTGTATTTTTATCGAATTCATGCCGGATTTCTACTTTTCTAAACGTTTAAAATATTCTGTTACTTCCTGCTTATAATAGGGCTTCAATTTAAGAGGAATTGTTCTTAACATTTCAATTTCTTTTTCTTTTAATTTAATATATTCTTCAAATATTTTTGGAACCTCGTTCCTATAAACTTTGGCCTTCTCCGCTTCGCGCTCTTCGTCCATTTCCCGCTCCCGCATTGCATCTTCCGATTGGAGTAGTCGTGTTAATATTTCCTTCTGCCTTTCTATCGTTTCTTGCGTAATCTGTTTGTTTACCAGGTCCGTCTCCGTCTCCTCCATTTTTTGCATAATCTCTTTTGAAGTTCCATCCTTTTTACCGCCATTGCCATTCTCAAGCTTTTCTGACATTTCCTTCATAGCATTTCGGATCATCTCCTGCTCAGCGGCCATTTGAGCAAGTTCTTCGGATAATTCCCTGCCTCCTTTTCCACTCTTTTTCAGTTGTTCGATCTTTTGATTTAATTGTTGCTGCAAATCCCCCAGCGACGGTCCCTTCTTTTTGCCTTTTCCCTTACCAGGCTTACCCATAGCATCAGCCATTTGCTGTTGCATTTGCTGAAGCACATCGTCAAGTAATAGCGCAAGGTTGTTCATAGATGTCATCGCAAATTGTTGTTTACCGATAGCAACAGCCTGGTTCCTCTCTTTGATCGCCTCTACAGCTTCATCCATCTTCTGGTTCATGTCGCCAACTTCACGATTTACAAATGCCTCAATCTGGAAAACACGTTTGGCCAGCGAAAATAAGCTATCTTCAATGACCTTGGCATCATCCTTTAATTTCAATTGCTGCTGTGATAGATCAACAAACCGTGGGTCACTTTGGTTTACATTCCTAAAATCCTTCATGAGATTCTCCTGGTCAAATGATAGGGTGATCAGGTTGCTCATGATATCTCTGAGATTATCCAGATTTTCTTCCATCATTTCCATTTCCATCCCGGCCTGCATTTGAGCCATCTTTTCAGCCATCTCCTTCATTTTTCCGGAGGCACTTTTTTGCTTCTTTTTCGCCGCTTTTGGTTTATTGTCTTCCAGCAATTTTTCACTTGCTTGTTGGTCCTCCTTGATATCTTTTTCTTCCTCAGAGGTATCAGGCATCGATTCCGGGTTT
>LXQK01000083.1:0-1996 GCA_001683905.1 Marivirga sp. ANT-B6 | reverse complement strand
ACAGTTTCCTCAAATGATTTACTAAGCTCTTTTTGTTGCTCCAACAGCTCATTTTTATCTGTTGCCGGATTATCCTCTTCTTCAGAAAGCTTTTCCTGCATTTGGCTATCTTCATTCAGCTCCTGCACAACTTCATCAAGCTTCATTTCAAACTTCATTCTTTTAAATAGTTCCAGCGCTCTTTCCAGTTCTTTTTCCAGGTTTTTTTCGCGCTTATTTAATTCTTGTAAATTTTTCTGTATTTCGCTGATACCTTTCTTTTCCTCTAAAAGTTTTTTGAGTTCTTCGTACAGTTTCTTGGTTTCCTCATCCAATAGCTCATCCATTAGTTTCTGAAGTTGCTCGGATTTTTCTTTAATGCTCTCTTTCTGCTCGCCGAACCGCTCTCTTTTTTGATCCAATGCTCGATTTTGCTCCTGCAGCTTCTCGATCTCTTCATTTAGTTTGTCCCGCTTCTCCAGCAGTTTCTCGATTTCCTTTTCGTCGTTCCAGTCCAGGTTTTTCTTGCCTTTAAGCTTATTGTTTAATTCGCTGAGGTCTTTTTGTAATTCTTCAGCTTTACCTTTTGTTCTATCTGCTTGATTTTCAGTCTGTTCCGAGTCTTTCTCGATGATTTTTGCTGCTTCACTGCGTGAAGGCACAGCAAAAGTAAAGGTAGCGGTTTTAGAGGCTTTTGCGCCATTAATACCATCATTATCCCAGACCTGAAGGTAGTATTCTATCTTTTCACCTTCTTTTAACCCTAAAGAGTCTATCCGCCATTGATAGTAATAGCTTTGGCGACTTTGTTGCGGGTCAAGATACAGCCGTTTGGTCTTATGCACGTCCCATCCTTTCCCATTCGCTGGTTTTACAGTGTAGTGTAACTGGAGCCTGGTCAGTCCGTAATCGTCCGCAACGTTTCCACCCAAAACCATAAACTTAAATAATGAGGTATCCTGGTATTGCTCTAAATTAATCTCTGGGTATTGATCGGGAATAATGGCAATACTATAAGCTATGTCGTCTTTATTATGGGTAAATTCATTGCTTAAAAATAGATTGTATATGGAGGATCTAACTATCGTCTTCTCAAACGCATATGACCCGGCATTCGTTTTCTTTAATACCTGATTCTCTTCTCCCTCAAAAGCTATACTAACCTCAGAAGTTTCTGATGCATTCAACTGCCAGTGCACGCGGGTTCCTTCCGGAACAATCAGGTTACCTACATTTATTAATTCCTCGTTTTTTTTGTTGATATAAGAAGGGAAGTTAAGCTTTACGAGAAAATTTTTTAACACTGGTCTGGACCTAACGTTCAATTCATAAGATTCTGAGGAAAATCCGGCTGCCTCAAAATAGAAGTCTTGATTGTCCTGAAGCTTTTGAAGGATGTATCCGTAGTTGCCATCCTTATCTTTTGCCATTTTAATGCGCCTACCTTTAGTATTAATATACACCTGATCTGGAACATTATCTCCTTCCAAAGACAAATCCAAAGCAAAATCTTCATTTTTATAAGCCGTCAGTTCCTGGTTTTGAAGGTTAAACAGAAACGGTGCTTCTGGAATATATTCTTTGTTAAAGTTGATGATCCTGGTGGTGCTTACGGTAAAAAATTGTGGAGCAAGGAGAAGAATTCCCAGACACAACATCGACGGCAACAGCATCCATTTGAGGTGCCGCTTGTTTTCTTTGATTCGGACAGCATCGACAAACGGTATGACAGACAGCTGAGCCGTCCTCTGCACGATGCTGGCTTGCAACAAATGATTATTCACATCCTGCCGACCATGTAGCTGCAAAGTATTCAATAGCCTGTCGTTGACGTCAGGAAAATATTTTCCTATTTGACGGGCCGCTTCTTCGTCAGAAATCTGTTGGTTGATAAAGATGAGTTTAAGCACAGGGTTGATGATCCAGACATAAAGGAAGACCAAAACAAATGCTAGAAAAGAGAAAAACAAAAAGGCCCGCACCGGCGTAATAAAATTGCCGGCAAATTCTAAGGTAT
>LXQK01000082.1 GCA_001683905.1 Marivirga sp. ANT-B6 | reverse complement strand
AAATTTTTTTCGTTGAAGGGCACAAATTCATAAAATATACCATTATTTAAAACCATGCGCATTGCTTTGGCTGAGGGTCTCGCCTGGAAAGCGATAAACCCCTCGGAGGCAAGATAGGTCTCGATGTAAACGAGAGGTCGGGCCAACAAATTTTCAAAACCTTTTCTATATGGGTCGAAAGAAACTCCGCCGTGCACATAGATGGTGAGGTTAGGCCAAATATCATGAATTGTTTTGACTTTATAGTGGTCAATGATTTTTTCCATCAAGATCTGGATCCATGCAGGCACCCCTACAATCACGCCAATGTTCCATTTATGCGCATTTACTGTAATTTCCTCGAGCTTATTATTCCAATCGGGGTTTTTGGCGATTTTTTGACCGGGTTTGTAAAAATGCTGAAACCAGAATGGAAGCTGAGAGGCTGTTATGCCGCTCAGATCTCCTTCAAAATAATTGCCATTAAAGTTTAGATGGGTGCTCCCGCCCAACATTAAAATGCCGGTCTCAAATACCTTATCGGGCAACTCAAACTTACTTAAAGACAGGATTTGCCTGATACTCGTTTTTCGTATCGCCTTGATCATATCGCTGGTGATAGGAATATATTTGGACGATGCCTCTGAAGTACCAGAACTCAATGCAAAATATTTCACCTTTCCAGGCCATGCTATATTTGGTTTCCCCTGTCGCGCCTCGTGCCACCAGGAGCCGTAAATACTATTATAGTTGTGTACAGGCACGTTTGCCTTATAGGAATCGTAAAATTTGAAACTATTGGTACTTTTAAAGTCCGATAATAAATTTTTAAAAGCATAAATTTTACCAAAACTCGTTCCGTTTGCTGAGATAAGTAATTTCCTGAGCTCGTTTTTTTGGAGATCAAAAGGAGATGAATATTCCTGATCTATACTTTCCCTAATTCGTATTCCTTTTTTTAATAAAGTTCCTAATATGGGCATTACATCTACTTTAAATTAAAATCTATATGCTGGCGAATTTGCTTAATAAACTGTAATTATAATCCATTCGAGATAAAAATCTCTATTTTTGTGCTGATTAAACCAAACCGGAATAATATCTATTCAAATTTAAAGGATTAAAATTAAAAATGAATATTAAAAATAATATACTTCACTACCAGAAAGAACTTGCCAGAACCGGATGCAAACTGATTGCAGTAAGTAAAACCAAACCTATTGAGGCCCTTATTGAGGCTTATGAAGCAGGCGTGAAAGATTTTGGCGAAAATAAAGTCCAGGAATTGGTAGAGAAACAGGAGCTTTTACCTTCGGATATTACCTGGCACATGATTGGCCATCTGCAACGCAATAAAGTGAAATATATAGCGCCTTTTATTGGTCTGATACATGCTGTCGACAGCCAGAAATTGCTAAAGGAAATTGATAAAGAAGGAAAAAAAAACAACCGGGTTATCCCTTGTCTACTACAAATATATATCGCAGCTGAGGAAACTAAGTTTGGGCTTTCGGAAGATGAACTGAGGGAACTTCTCGCCTCCAGTACATTCGAAAGTATGAATAATATTAAGATTACTGGCTTTATGGGAATGGCT
Source organism: Marivirga sp. ANT-B6 (assembly GCA_001683905.1). Lineage (GTDB taxonomy): Bacteria > Bacteroidota > Bacteroidia > Cytophagales > Cyclobacteriaceae > ANT-B6. The sequence continues at coordinate 9,913 of LXQK01000082.1, read as the reverse complement.
ACTTTTACTGATAACGCCAACCAAATAAGAAAAGAGTTTCAGTCTTTACAGCGCATATTTGAAGATTGCAAGGCAGGCTTCAACCATAAAAATCTGGCCCTTCAGGAACTATCTATGGGAATGAGTAACGATTATAAGATTGCTATAGAAGAAGGTAGCACGATGGTAAGAATAGGAAGCGCTATTTTTGGCGCACGATAAAGGGTGAACAATCATTGAAAGTAAAGATATAGAAAATGCAAAAATTTATATTGTTGTCCGGTGCCGTTTTAGGGACTTTATCCGTGATGATCGGCGCCTTTGGAGCCCATGCCTTGAAATCGTCCTTAGTTGCGTCGGGAAGGTTAGATGTTTTTGAAACTGCCGTAAAATATCAGTTTTACCACACCCTGGCTCTGATGCTGATTGGGATTTTACTTTTCAAGATTAACTCATCCCTCATTGCCTACGCCGGACTGGCCATGCTAGCTGGCATCTTTATATTTTCAGGATCATTATATATCCTTTCGATTACAAATGTCGGAAAGTGGGGTGCAGTAACGCCTTTTGGTGGACTCTTCATGATTGTAGGTTGGGTCCTTCTATTTATCGGATTGTACAAGAACCTGTGAGCCTACCTTTATAAGATTAAGCATGCGGTAATAGCCTATAAAAAAAGAGGCTGCTCAAAAATTATGCTTGAGACAGCCTCTTTTATTATAAATATCTTGCTGGTTATAAATTGCCGTCTTTCTTGGGAAGTACATTAGCAGAAATTTTTACACGTTCCTGTGAGTTGGTAGCATTAGATACTACAGTAACAATCTTATTTTGTGCACCACTTTTTCCTGCACTATTAAAGGTTACAGCAATCTCTCCGCTCTTCCCTGGCGCAATAGGTTCTTTGTTCCAATCTGTAGCAGTACAGCCACATTGGGTAAGCACATTAGATAAAATAAGTGGTTCTGTACCAGTATTTTTAAACTTAAATTTGTAATCTATTTTATCACCCTGGGCAATATCGCCGAAGTTGTGAGAGGCTTCTGCAAAAGTGATAACAGGACCTTTAGCTTCTTCTTTCTTGGGTGCGCCTTCTTGCGCATAAGTTAGGTTAAAAGCAAAAACGGCCAGAAGAAATACGAATAATTTTTTCATTGGTTAATATTTTAATTTTAAGATTATGGTTATAAACCTACTATAAATACGAATGTAAATCACTATTGTTTTTATATCAACAACAATCTTGCCTTAATAATTACACGTGCTAAAAAAAATTTGCCGAAAAATTGACCAGAAATAATTCCTGGCTTGCCCTGGTTATGGCCGTATATAGCCAACGCATATATTCCTTGTCGATCATCTCATCCTTTAAATAACCCTGGTCTACAAAAACGGCCGGCCACTGGCCCCCCTGCGATTTATGACAGGTAAGCGCATAGGCAAACTTCACCTGTAAAGCATTGAGATGAGGATCTTTTCTGACCATCTCGTTTCGTTCTTTTTTTGTTTTACAATCTACGTATTCGAGAACTACCTGCTCATAAAGCTTTCTGTAGTCTTCGCTGGAAAGTGACGCTGCGGGAGAATGTAAAGTATCCAGCATTACGGTAGCCTCAAAGTTTTCCTGTTCCGGGTAGTCCGTCAGTCGAAGCATCAGCGTTGCGAAACGAAAACCATACAACTCTTCGAACCGAACCACTTTCATCACTTCCACAAAATCGCCATTAGCCAAAAAACCGCCTGGCGCATTTTCTCCAAGAAAAAAATAGTTGTTCCGCACGATCATTAAAAAATCTCCCGCTTCTATTTCCCCTTCCTGGTAAAGGATTGTTCGGCGGATATATTCATTGTATTGCACAGCAGCTTTATTTGATCTACATACGATGATGGTATTTTCCACGCCATATTTGTCATAGGCATACCGGAGGCCATCTTCCATCTTCTCGGCCGTCATGCGGTAAATGTCTTTAAAGTTTGACGTATAAAATTTAATTTGCACCTCCTTGTGAAGAAGCCCGGCCCTCAACTGGGTGGCATTGTAAAGTATTCCCGAGGCCTGATCCTGCCTCATCACTTCGGTAAGCTCTGCCTCGAAAACGTCAAGCTTAAAGTCTTCCCTAAGAACCTGTGCGTCAAGGCCCGGACTCTTCACCTGGCCCACGGGAGGCAACTGTGCGCTGTCACCGATCAGCATCAACTTGTTGGTGTCATTCTCAAATACAAACTTTATCAAGTCTGCCAACAGCCCCCGGTCCCCAAAATCGGCCTGGTCCGATAGCATAGAAGATTCGTCTATTATGAAAACTGTATGGGTGTAATAGTTTTTTTGCTTTTGAAAAACCAGCAGACCGGATCGGGGGTCTGCAGTTTGCTTATAGATCTTTTTGTGAATGGTATAGGCGTTCTTCCCCGAGTAGGATGCCATAACTTTTGCTGCTCTACCTGTCGGTGCAAGCAGCAAAAATTTGTATTTAAAAAATGGCAGCGCCTCTACTATAGAACTAACCACTGTCGTCTTTCCCGTCCCGGCGTAACCTCTGAGTAATAAAGTTGCCTTTTTACCGTGCTCCTGCTTTAGATAATCATTGAACAGCAAAAACAACCTTTGCTGGCCCGCTGTAGGCTCAAAAGGAAATTTTGCTGTTAGTATATCTGATGCTTTAGCCATTAAGCCTCTCTTGGTCTATCTTCAGGAAAGATCGTAACCATGGTGGTGGTAGCCTTAGCGATCAGCGTCCTTTTATCCCTTCCTACCGACCAGACTTCTGCTTCACAAAAGCTCATCTTTTTCCCTTGTTTTAACACATATCCGATAACATGAAGCGTTTCGCCAAGGCCTGGATTTAGATATGAAATTTTTAGTTCTGCCGTCACCACATGCTGGTTTTCTGCAACCAGGGTATAGGCGGCAAAACCTGCAACAATATCTGCTACCGTAGCAATGACGCCCCCATGCAAAAGGCCGGTCTGCTGCTTATGCTCCTGTCGCACATCAAGCCAACCTTCCGTCCGGCCCTCCTCTATCACCTGTAGCCGAAAACCGATCAGGTTCATAAAATGTTGTCCTGCCAGGTATTTTTCAATCCTTTCTTTATACGCTTGGTTTTGTACAAACATGTTTTGATGGTTGTTATTTATAGCTAGAGCTTAATCAAGATCGCCTTATTACGCTTTGTGCTGTCAGGTTGTCATAACGGCAGAAAACCTCTTTTCGATCATCGTTCTAACGAAAGGGGCTGTCGAGGCAAATATATAGTTAATATGTTAAACCTTAACTCGCATTTACTTTTGGTAAAGTAAAAATATAAGCATAAAATTACATTGTTGATCTTGAAGCACATACCGTTCGGTGTGATTTTTTAATCCAAAAGCCATAATTATAATGATGAAAAGTGTACAGTTTAAAGCAGCAGGAGAGCCTGCGGAAGTTTTAGAAGTAGTAGAAATTCCCATTCCTGATGCTGGTGCCGGAGAAATTAGAATAAAAGTATTGGCCAGAAATATCAATCCTTCAGATATTATGTTTGTCCGGGGCCTTTATGGGATCATGCCTCAATATCCATCTTCTGCCGGTTTTGAAGCTGTGGGAACGGTAGATGCCAATGGTGAGGGTGTAGATATGGAAGTGGGAACCAGGGTAATATTTAGTGCCGTAGGTACCTGGCAGGAGTTTGTCGTGGTTCCCGCAAAAACGGTAATACCCGCTCCTGTCCATATGCCAGATGAAGTTGCGTGCCAGGCGTTTGTAAATCCCTTTACTGCGTATGCCATGGTACAAGAGTCAGGATTACAGGCTGGACAATACCTTTTGATAACAGCTGGCGGTTCTGCCTTTGGGAAAATGGTTCTTTCTGTGTGTAAAAAGAAAGGTATTCATACCATTTGTACTGTCCGAAGAGACGATCAAAAAGGGGCTTTAAAAGCCCTCGGCGCCACTGAAGTTGTGAACACTGAAACGGAAAAGCTAGCGAAAAGGGTTCATGAAATTAGCCAAGGCAAAGGTGCAGATTGTTGTTTCGACGCTGTAGGAGGCAAACTAGGAGCACAAGCTTTGAACAGCCTGGCTTATAAAGGCACAATGTACGTATTTGGTTTACTGAGTCTTGAAAATATACCGCTAAATAGTGGAATCATGATTTTCAAGTCACTCGTGGTGAAGGGGTTTTGGCTATCGGACTGGATGGCAAACCTGACAAAGGAAAGAAGGATGGAGGCCGTCAAAGAAGTACTCACCATGCTTACAACTGCAGAAATGCCCGCAGACGTAGAAGCAAGGTACACGCTAGACGAAGTCAAAAAAGCAGTTGTACATGCTGATGCCCCCGGCAGAACGGGTAAAATCATCCTTGTCAATAACTAAGGCATTGGAAAACGAAGAGCGAACGCTAGCAACCCTCCAATCAATTCGAGTCGGTTTTTCTTTTTATATTAAAGCAGAAAATTTATTATTATCAATCTAATAGAGTACCTTTGTTTCCCGTTAGTAAAAATTTATTTGAGCAATATCTATGTCTTCTGCTAAATATATATTTGTAACGGGAGGAGTAACCTCATCGCTAGGAAAAGGAATCATCGCCGCGTCGTTGGGCAAACTTTTACAAGCACGGGGCTTTTCTGTTACCATCCAAAAATTTGATCCCTATTTAAATATTGATCCGGGTACGCTAAATCCCTATGAACATGGCGAATGCTATGTTACGGATGATGGTGCTGAAACCGACTTAGACCTAGGGCATTATGAACGTTTTCTAAACATTCATACCTCACAAGCCAACAACGTCACCACGGGCAGGATTTACAATAACGTGATTACCAAAGAAAGACAAGGCGAATATTTAGGCCGTACGGTTCAGGTAATTCCACACATCACCGACGAGATCAAAAGAAACATCTATTTATTAGGTGAAACAGGTAATTTCGATTTCGTAATTACCGAGATCGGGGGTTGTGTCGGAGACATTGAGTCACTTCCTTTCATCGAAGCCGTAAGGCAAGTTAAGTGGGAACTAGGACCTAATAATTTCCTTGTAATCCACCTAACGCTGATACCTTTTCTTAAGTCGGCAGGTGAGTTAAAGACTAAGCCAACCCAACATTCAGTAAAACAGCTTTTAGAAGCTGGTATCCAGCCAGACATCCTTGTATGCCGGTCAGAACATCATTTACCTACTGAGCTAAGGAAAAAATTAGCACTTTTCTGTAATGTGAATATGAATTCAGTCATTGAAGCGCTGGATGCGGAAACCATCTATGATGTGCCGCTGCTCATGCGCAAGGAAAAGCTGGATGAACGGGTGCTTACCAAGCTAAAAATGGCGCACAAAAATGAGCCTGATATAGAGCAATGGAAAGAATTTTTGGGGAAACTGAAAAATCCTACCAATGATGTACGTATAGCTTTAGTAGGAAAATACGTTGAATTACCCGATGCCTATAAGTCTATTGTAGAATCGTTTATTCATGGAGGCACTTACAACGAGTGTAAGGTTCACTTAAAGTGGATTTCTTCGGAAGAAATTTCTGCAGAAAATGTAGATTTTCACCTTAAAGATATGGACGGGGTGTTGGTAGCTCCAGGATTTGGCGAAAGGGGCCTGGCAGGAAAAATTGAAGCCGTACGCTTTGCCAGGGAAAAGCGGGTGCCATTTTTCGGGATTTGCCTGGGCATGCAATGTGCAGTAATTGAATTTGCGCGCAATGTATTGGGTTTGACTGATGCTTCCTCTACCGAAATGAGCATGAAGACCAAAAACCCGGTGATCGACTTGATGGAGGATCAAAAAGACGTCACCATCAAAGGGGGAACAATGCGCCTGGGAGCTTACCAGTGTGAATTAAAAAAGGGAAGCAAGGCCTTTAGTATCTATGGCAAATCAAAAATTTCTGAACGCCACAGACACCGCTACGAATTCAACAACAAGTACCTGGAGCGCTTCGAAAGTAATGGCATGATCGCCTCAGGCATGAACCCACATACCAACCTGGTTGAAGTAGTGGAAATCGAAAGTCATCCATGGTTCATTGGTACCCAGTACCATCCGGAGTTGAAAAGCTCTGTGTTAAACCCACATCCTCTCTTTGTGAAATTTGTGAAGGCAGCATTAGATCATAAAAAAGAAAAAGAACAAGTTCACCAAAAACAATTTTAGTAATATTGCATTATGGATAAAAACCAAGTCACAGGTTTAATTTTAATGTCTCTCCTTTTACTGGTATATGTATACTTTTTTTCACCGACCAATCAGCCGGTTGAAACGCAGGGAATAGAAGAAAAAGTAGCACAAGCTACGGGTGCTGGTGCCCGTATACAGGAGGTCGACACGCTGATTTATAAAACCGAAAACGATTCGTTACAGGCAGTAAACAACAAAGCAAAATTCGGCATATTCGCTGAAGGTGCCACGGGTGAGGCTAGCGAATCGGTACTGGAAAATGAAGATTTAAGGATCACTTTTTCTTCAAAAGGTGCCGTTATAAAAAGCGTGTTACTCAAGCATTATCTTACGCATGACAAAAAGCCACTATACTTAATAACAGAAAATAGCAGCAATATGGCGCTGCTACTCAACACGCCGCAAGGGCAGGTCGATTTATCTGCTTTATATTTCAAAGTGGACGAGGGGCCGGTCACCGTAGGCGATACCACATCGCTGACCTTTGTGTTGGATCTTCCCCAAAACAGGTCTATCCGACATACGTATACTTTGGCCACGTCAGGTTACCAGGTCGGCTACGACTTGCAATTGGCTAACATCGAAGATGTTACTACTGAAAAATACCTCACTTTTTTCTGGGAAGATAATATACAGAAAGTGGAAAAGGAGATGAAGGAATCCAGAAATCTTACCACCATTAATTATTATACACAGGATGGAGATTTTGACAATCTAAGCGAAACGTCGATAGACAATGAAATTGAAGAATTGATACAGCCTATCAAATGGGTGGCTATAAAGCAGAAATTTTTTACTGCTGCAATCATAGCCGATCAATCCTTTGCCAATGGAAAAGTATCTACCTCTATATCACCGGACGATACGACGGTGGTTAAAAAGGCTGAAGTTTTACTTACTTATCCACTGGCCATGGTGAATCAGGGAAGCAAAGATTTCACCTTCTTCTTCGGCCCAAATAATTATCAGATTTTAAAGAAAGTAACCCCTGGTTTTTCAGACAATGTCTACCTGGGTTGGGGAATATTTAGTTGGATCAATAAGTTGATGATCATCCCAATTTTCAACTTTCTGGAAAACTATATCTCTAACTATGGCGTGATCATCATCATCCTGGTGCTATTTATCAAATTGCTACTGTCGCCTTTGTCTTATAAGTCATACTTGTCGCTTGCAAAGACAAAGGTGCTAAAGCCTGAGTTGGATGAGATCAAAGAAAGGCACAAGGATGATGCACAAAAGGCACAGGCTGAGCAAATGCAGCTGTACCAAAAAGTCGGCATTAATCCGCTTAGCGGCTGTATTCCGATGCTACTGCAAATGCCGATATTGCTGGCCATGTTCAATTTCTTTCCAAATTCTATAGAATTAAGGCAGGAATCTTTCTTATGGGCGCACGATTTATCTACTTATGATTCAATTTATTCCTGGAGCACCAACATCCCGTTGTTGAGCTCAATCTATGGTAACCACATCAGTTTATTTACCATATTGATGACAGCCTCTACTATCCTCTATACCTGGTCTAACAGCCAGATGACATCGGTGCAGGGGCCCATGAAGTCAATGCAGTACCTCATGCCTATTATGTTTTTGTTTTTCCTGAACTCATATTCCGCAGGTTTAACATTCTATTATTTTGTATCTAACATTGTCACTTTTGGCCAACAAGCGATCATCAAGCGATTTGTTGATGAAGATAAGATCAAACGAGTGCTGGAAGAAAACAAAAAGAAGAACGTGAATAAAAAGAAATCTGCCTTTCAACAAAGGCTGGAAGATGCGATGAAGGCTGGCCAGGAAGCAAAAAAGGTAAAGAAAAAATAGAGATTTTTAGCCAAAGAAAAAGAGGAACTGCATTGGTTCCTCTTTTTCTTTGGCTAAAAATTAAAGATGTTTGTCAGCGAGTTCTCCAACTTTCGCTTCCTTTCGTACTTTTTTACCCTTTTCCATTAGGTTCATCTCTCAGGAGCCTTCTCAATATTTTACCAACATTAGATTTTGGTAGTTCCTTTCTAAATTCAATGTGGCGGGGTCGTTTATAACCCGTCATATTCTCTTTGCAAAATAGGCTCAACTCCTCTTCGGTAAGACTTTCGTCCTTCTTCACAACAAAGATTTTTACGACTTCGGTAGACCTCTCATCGGGTACACCTACTGCTGCTACTTCAAGTACTTTCGGGTGGTCTGCAACCGTGTCTTCAATTTCATTCGGATAGACATTGAATCCTGAAACGTTGATCATGTCCTTGATCCTATCTACTATTGTAAAATAACCATCTTCATCTACTACGCCTATATCGCCTGTCTTAAACCATCCATTGATAAATACTTTGGCAGTTTCTTCTGGTTTTTCCCAATAGCCCGGCATCACCTGAGGCCCTTGAGCACAAATCTCTCCGGGCTGCCCTACAGTTGCCGCAACGCCAGCCTCATCGAGAATGACCACCTCTGTACTTGGCAATGGCACGCCAATCGTTCCGATACGCTCATTTCCATCACACGGGTTGGAGGTAAGGACAGGAGCAGTTTCTGTGAGACCATAACCTTCTACCAGTGATGTGCCGGTCACTTCTTTCCACTTGCGGGCTACAGCCTTTTGCACAGCCATACCACCGCCACTCGCTACTTTAAGTGAAGAAAAATCGATACTGGCAAAGTCAGGCTGATTTAACAACCCATTAAATAAAGTATTAACACCTGTAATCACAGTGAAAGGATGTTTCTTCAGCTCCTTTAGAAAAGCGGGCATATCTCTCGGATTGGTTATCAGGATGTTTTTAGCCCCAATCTTCAACATAGATAAGCAATTGACAGTAAGGGCGTAAATATGGTATAAAGGTAATGCCGTAATCATGATCTCCTGCCCAGGCTTTAGTTTTGGCACCATCCAGGCCGAAATCTGCTCGGTATTGGCAATCATATTGCGATGCGTAAGCATGGCGCCTTTTGAAACACCTGTGGTGCCGCCCGTATACTGGAGGTAGGCGATATCATCTCCTTTCAGTGTCACCGCTTTAAAAGCACTCTTCTTACCCGTTTGCATTACACCTTTAAAAGACAGTGCATTGGGTAAATTATACGGAGGCACCATTTTCTTTACATGCTTCACGACCAGGTTTACAACGGCACCTTTCAGACTGCCAAGCATATCACCAATATGAGTGATTATAACAGTCTTAATAGCCGTTTTGTGCAGCACCTTCTCCAAATGAGACGCAAAATTTGATAAGATGACGATAGCTACTGCCCCGGAATCGACAAATTGATGTTCCATCTCTCGCGGCGTATACAGCGGGTTGGTATTTACAACGATCAATCCTGCGCGCATTGCACCAAACATCACTACAGGATATTGCAACAGATTTGGCATTTGTATCGCGATCCTTTCCCCCGGCTTATGGCCCGACTGTTGCAAAAATGCTGCAAACTGGCTACTTAGTTCATCAAGCTCGTGATAGGTAATTGATTTACCCATACATTCAAAAGCTTCGGAAGAGCCAAACTTGGCGCAACACTCATTAAACAAATCTATGATTGAACCATATTTGTCAGGGTCAATTTCACGGGGGATACCCGGAGGATATTGTTTAAACCAGGAAAAATTATTCATTTGTAGGGGTTAGTTAGTTATTATAGTCACTTAAGATGATTCTAATTTAAGATGTTTTATGATAATGATAAAATTTAACGATAATAAACGCAAAAATTAGTAAAAAAAAGAAAACGCAAGCTGGTGTAGCAAGGACAAAAAAAAAACA
>LXQK01000081.1 GCA_001683905.1 Marivirga sp. ANT-B6 | reverse complement strand
ACTTGTTCTTAGCGCCTAAATTAACCTTTAAAGATGTCCCGGAATCAAACATACCTGTTGGAACTTCTTTAATAAAAAGCAATGGTCAATGGTATGGATTTGTTTGTAGCCTAAGTGGCAATTCTATATTCAGACTGGATTTCGGAGATTATTTACTGAATCCTGAACCACAAATTAAAAATTTAGGAAACATTGGAGGCTTGCTGAGTGCTCCACAAGATATTAAAGTTATAGAATTTGAAGGGAGATTTTACGCCTTTATCAACAATAGAGGAAACAACAAATTAGTTAGAGTCGATTTAGGGACTGATATCAAGGCGACGACGGGGCAAGCAGAGGTGTTGGTGTCAGGAAACGGATTTGAAAATGGTGGATTAGATGTTGCTTTTGACGGGCAAAGCTGGCTTGTATCTTTAACGAATCTCAACGTGCTTACAATGGTAGATTTAGGTCTTTCTCTAGCCAACATTCCAACCTCAGATAAGATTTCTAATACCAGCTTAATTCCTGGTGCAAACGGTATTGGCGATATAAAATTTGTAAATGAAAATGAACTGTGGTATGGCTTTGTAGTTTCCTTTAACTCCCCTGGTATTCAACGATTGTCCTTCGGCAATAGTCTTAGAAACGCACCCACAGTTCAGACCTTATCCACGCCAAATATTTCATCTTTCAATTTATACGGCTTACATGTTGCGCTTGAAAATGGCAAATGGGTTATTTTCTCTTCAACGAATCAGGGAAGTTTACTTCGATTTGATCTTGGAGAAGATATCACCAACAATATGCCCGCCTTTCTGTCATTAGGTAATCTAGGGGCATTAGGAGGGAACTTAAAGATGGACATGGCACACTCCAATTCCAGATGGCTGGCCTTTACCGCTGGATGGAATACAAATCGATTTTCTTTGATAGAGTTTCCGCAGGCTGAATGCAAATTTGATCAGGTCTATGCTACTGAAAAGGAGGCTCTTGTTAAGACCGTGAAAAGCGGAAAAAACTTTATTTCCCTATACGCAAAAAATGAAACCAATAATACTTCCAAAATAATTTCACAACCAGTATTAGTTAATGCTAGTATTGCCCCACCAATTAATTCCGAAATATTAAACAACTGTGTTGTATCTACCATAAACTTCAAAGGACAAAATCTTTCAGCGGTCCAAAACATTACTTCGTGGGAATGGGACTTTGGCGATGGCCAATCTGCTATGGGTCAGGAAGTTGATCATCAATATGCCACGCCTGGCACCTATAAAGTGAGCTTAACCGTAATTTCTGAGAATGGATGCAAAAACTTTGTTAAAAACGATCTAATCATCTACGCAGAACCAGTCCCCAACTTTTCCATTCCGCCTACCCTATTGTGCTCCAATGGAACAATCACATTTGAGAACACCACCCCTGGAGATTTTGGAGGGTTGGTGACCTGGGCCTGGGATTTTGGAGATGGTGCTACCTCTGTTGAGAAGAGCCCAAACCATATCTACACCACAATGGGTACTAAATTGGTTCAGCTAACAGCAAATATACCTGGATGTAGCATTACAAAATCGTATTCCATTGATATTGTGCCTGGCCCAGTTGTCAGTTTTAATGCAGGCAATCCTTGCATTGGTGACGAAATCATCTTCGAAAACCTCACCACCGGTAGCGCCATCACAGGCTATACATGGGACTTTGGCAATGGCGCTACGTCTACAGAAATAAATCCCTCACTTACTTATGGGGAGCCGGGCGTCTATCCCGTTTCCCTTACCGTAAATAATGCTGCAGGATGCAGCAACACCTTCACTAAAAATATCACCATTTATGCGAGGCCAGCAGTAGCATTTATCAATGAACTTGCCTGTACAGGCTCTCCCACGCTGTTTCTGGATCGCACTACCATTGCCGACGCTAATATTGCGTCCTGGAAATGGAATTTCGGAAGTGCCACCTCTACCCTGAAAGACGCAGTACATACTTTTACTGAGCCAGGGGTATACACGGTAAAGCTGGTCGTGACCTCAACCTTTGGCTGTGCGGACTCTTTATCGAAGGAAATAGAAGTAATCAAGGGCCCTACCGCAGCATTTACAGTCGCTGCGGGCTGTGCCGGTGGGGTTACCACCTTTAGCGATGCCTCTACAGACGATGGGGGTGCCATTACCAGCTGGTTTTGGGAGATCAATGGAAAGCAATATTTTGAGCAAAACCCTGCGATATTATTTGAAGCGGCAGGCTCCTACACGGCCAGCCTCACCATTAGCGGGGCTAACTTCTGCCAGTCTACCGCTACCCAAACGGTGGTTATAAATCCTCTGCCAGTAGCCAACTTCAGTGCTCTAAATACCTGCGTTGGGCAAATCACATCCTTCAAAGATCAGAGCGTGATCACTGGAGACGATATTATCGCCAGCTGGAGCTGGAAATTTGGGAATATCACCACGTCCACGCTGCAAAATCCCGAGGTAATCTTTAATGCTGAGGGAACAGTACCGGTAACACTCACGGTAACCTCCTCCAATGGCTGTAGCAATACATTCACTAAAAATGTACGGATTCAGGCTGTACCCAGAGCGGCATTTTCCATGCAGCAAAATTTTGGGGCCCCGCCCCTGCAGGTGAAATTTACCAATACCACCACTGGCGCCGCTACTTATAAGTGGCTCTTTGGAGATAATGCCAACAGTATAAGTACGGTGCAGAACCCAACATTTGTCTACAATGAAATTGGTACGTATACTGTTCGCTTGTTAGCGACAAATGCTTTGGGGTGCACAGACACCGTGACCGGTATAGTCAATGTACTTGATCCGCGCCTGGATGTTGCCATTGAGCAGATCAATACCATCACGACAGCAGGCAACCTGCAAATTGTACTCAAAATAACCAACAAAGGTAGCCTCACCTTAAGAAAGATGGAACTCATCCTCGACCTGGGAGGGCAGGTTGTGCTAAAGGAGCAGGTGGAAAAAACCCTCACTGCAGGGGAATCTGTCAATTACCCGCTTGGTTTTCAGATTTCACAGGATAATCTTTCGGACATTTCGTATCTATGCGCAACCATAAAAGCATTAGATGATACGTATGAAGAAGAGACACTGTCGAATAATAAAATGTGCCTGGATATAGGCGGGAATTTTACCCTGTTAGATCCATTCCCAAATCCTGCCAGCGGGATCCTTCATATAAATTTTATTATGAAAGAGCGTGCTCCTGTAGGCATTGCTTTCTATGATATAAGAGGGAGGTCTGTTGTTGATGATGTGAATACAGAGACCAACGTCGGGCTAAATCAGTATGCACAGCGCCTTACGCATTTTCAGCCGGGAATATACCTGCTAAAATTGTCGCACAATGGCGCCCTATACGTAAGAAGAATCGTCGTACAGTAGGGTTTCCTAAACGGTTTCATGATCAGAAACCCATGCCTCCACCATCCTGGTGTTTAAAGCTTAAATTTTTGACTGCGATACAAATTATTAAAATCAGTTAGTTTTTCCCTATTTTGGTTGTACAATAAGCGGCAAGCTCCGGGGTTAAAATAATCTGGAATTTTCCATTCCTCTGCGAAAGGGGCTTAATTTTTGGGAAATTCTTAAAGAAATTCATATATTTAAAATATACCCCTTTGTGAAAATGGGATATTTTTGCAAAAAGCGTATTTTTCTTTAAAAACTGATTAACTTTACTATATCTTAAAGAATACCATATGAGCCTTGCCCATAAATTGGATAAAATTGACAGAAAAATCCTTGAAATTTTGCAGTCCAACGCAAAGATTACCAATGCGCAACTATCTAAAGATGTAGGCTTATCGCCTGCCCCCACCCTGGAAAGGGTAAAAAAGCTCGAAACGATGGGAATCATCAGCAGCTACCATGCTAAATTAGACATGGATAAAATTGGTCTTGGCGTAAGCACTTTTGTACAGGTCACTTTGGTAGGCCACAACAAGTCGAATATCGAAATTTTTGTAACAGAAATTAAAAAAATTGAGGAGATCATTGAATGCCACCATATTACCGGCACGGGTGATTTTATTTTAAAAGTCACAGCTAAGGACATTGCTTCATACCAAAGGCTGATGTTGGATAAGGTGACGGAGATTCCCGTCGTAGACAGCATGCAGTCGATGGTCATTCTTTCCACCTTCAAAGACAGTAAAGTCCTGCCCATTCCATACTGATCAGGTATATCAGGCGCAAGCGCTTAACACTGGAAGGTAATCCACAAGTGTATTTGGCTGCCATTCGTAAATTCGTTAAATTTTATCTTTATTTTAGATATGCCTAAAGAACAGAACCTTATATTAGACCGGGATGAAGTTGCGCGGAAGATCAAAAGGATAGCCTATGAAATATACGAACATAATTTCCAGGAACAAGAGCTGGTAATCGCCGGAATTTTCGATAAAGGCTATGTCTTAGCACAACTATTGCAGAAGGAAGTGGAAAAAATTTCCCCTATCCGTATTCTGCTGGTAAAAATTACCTTGGATAAACTGGCGCCACTTCAAACAGAAATTGAATTGGACCATCCTATAGGTGTACTCGAAGGAAAGGCAATAATTATAACAGATGACGTTTTAAATACAGGGCGCACGCTGGCGTATTGCCTGAAGCCCTTTCTGAATATGAACGTTCAAAAGCTTCAAACGGCAGTATTGGTAAATCGCGGACATAAACTATTTCCTATATCTGCAGACTATACTGGTTATGAATTATCTACGACCATAAAAGAACATATTGAGGTAGTTTGGGAGGGAGACCGGGCGGGTGTTTACTTGTATTGATTATGCTTTTTCATTTATTTCTTACTTGAAAAATAGATAAAGGATATCCTGCCATAAAAAAAATAAATGCATAAGGTATTACCTATTTGCAACGAGACGTATAAACCTTCATACTCAATATGTTTAGGTAATAAAAATGTAGAATAGGATTTTTTCGTTTATATAAAAAAACTCATATTTGACTATAGATAGAGAACAACGCTTACGCTTGCAACGCTACTCGATGTTGTATTGCATTACCATTTATGCTAAGTAATATTCAATAAATGACCAATTTGTTAAAATCTGAATTTTCTAAATCGCAGTATTCACAAGAACTGCATAGGCGGATTGTGGCCCTTGAAAAAGAGCTGGAGACGAAGGAGGAGGAAAACAAGAAACTCAGAGGAAGTCTTTTCAGATACGAACTAGCGGCATCAGGTTCTAATGATGGCTTTTGGGATTGGGATTTACTTACAGGAGAATTTTTTGTATCTGAACCGTGGAAAAAGATGCTGGGCTATAAGGACTTTGAAGCAGCCAATGGCATATCTGTCCTGGAAGACCTTTTACACCCGGAAGATAAAGAACGCACTTTTGCTGCAATCCATGATTATATAAACGGGAAGTCCGAAAGTTATGCCGAGCAATTCCGAATGCGCCATAAAGATGGCCATTATAAATGGATACAATCTAAAGCTGCGGTTTTAAGAGACATTAGCGGAAAGGCTTTTCGTATATCCGGATCACATGCCGATATATCTCAACGGAAATTTGCCGAAGAAGCCCTGGTACAAAGCGAGAAGAAATTTCGCAATCTTTTTGAGAACTCCTTCCTGGGGATGTTCCGTACAGATGCAAAAACAGGGGAAATCCTTGAAGCCAACGGTAAGTTCTGGGAACTGCTTGACGTTGCACCTGCAAAGGGGATAAATACCAGCCAGTTTTATCTTAAACCTACGGACCGGGCACGTGTGCTGGCCCCATTATTTGAAAATAAGAATGTAGAGAACGTAGAACTGCAACTAAAAAAAGGTGATGGTTCCCTGTTCTGGGTATCCTTTTCGGGGGTTTTTTACGAAGAGGATCAGATGATAGAATGTGTGATCGTCGAAATTACGAAGACCAAAGAAAATTTACTGGAATTACAGCGGCTTAATTTTGAACTCGATAATTTCGTTTACCATGCTTCCCATGATCTTCGCTCGCCTTTACGGTCGGTATTGGGATTGGTTGAGTTGATAAGGCTAAATCCAGATAAAGATACCATTACAAGCTGTATCGAGATGATAGAAAGTTCCGTAAACCGGCTCGATCATTTCGTTGTGGACCTCCTAAGCTTGTCGCGCAATAACCGGGTAGATGATCCGCACGTTGCAATTAATTTCCTTATAGAAATCAATAACTGCTTGTCGAGCTTCCATAATATTGCAGACACCAAAAATCTGGAGGTTATCAGCAAGATACATCAACCCAATTTATTTTTATCTGATGTAACCAGATTACGCATTATCCTGAATAATTTAATCTCCAATGCCATCAAGTACAGAAGCTATAACAAGCCTCAATCATTTATACATATTGATGTGACGGTAGACACAAAATCAGCCGTTATCACCATTAAAGGA
>LXQK01000080.1 GCA_001683905.1 Marivirga sp. ANT-B6 | reverse complement strand
TCTCTTTCGTCAGGCAATTCTAAAGAGTTGACTAGTGGCTCATAATTATCAACTAATGCATCTGGAAAAGCAAGTTGAGCTTTGCTCAATCTCTTTCTTATCTCTTGTTCAGAAATGCCCTTTCGCTTCATTACGTTCTCCCATTCCCTAAATATTTGTTTACTCCATTTAGGGGTGAACAAGTCATATGAGGCAAACCAAAAAAGAAGATCCCTGATGTCAATAGGGTAAATCACATTAGTATCAAGAACACAAGTGAATCTGACACTATGAATCATATAATCTCGTTTCTTCGTCAGCCTTCATTATTTCTAAAAGCAACTTACGTTGTTTGGCTTTCATTTTTCTCCTATTTTCAATTACGTCTTGATACTTGATTCTTCTGTGCTTGCCAATTTTTGTATAGCTGATTTCCCCGCTTTCAAGTAGTTTTACCAAATGTGGTCTTGAGCACCCTATAAGTTCCGCAGCTGCTTGAGTAGTAATTTCAGTTGCAATTGGAACTATAGATACCGGTTTACCTTGACTGGTTACCTTCAGAATTTTAGCTAAAAGTTGTAGTGCTTTCAAAGGAATCTTAATTCTTTCGTTATTCTCTTCAACTTCAATTTCAGCGTAATCGGAATGAATTTGATCCAATGCCGCAGCTAAGGCATAATAAGATTCCATGGCCGCTTTTTGCTCTTCTTTAGAAGGTCGTTCAATATTATCTACGTTGTTCATGTCAATGCTTTGTTAAAACAAATATATTTAAATGAAGCATAACGTAGGGATATATTGAAAACCCTGTAAAAATATTTCTTCCTCACGGAAATCTAATCTAATGGATTTCTTATATACTTTGAAATATTTGTGACTTACATGGATTTAAATTTCAGTGTTTTTAAAGGAACTATGGCCCAGTAATTTTGTAGGCGCATTTGAAATTCTTTGGTGCTGTCTTTAGTTAGCACGTGTTAAATTTCTGTGATATTATTTATTTGCTTGTTCGACAGTCATTTCCCACAGCTTATCCCCCTGATAAAACTGTTCATTAACCGTCTTCATTGGATTCAATACTTTTCGCTCAATATATAAATATAATATCATTGGGATCGACCATTGTAAGGGAGCTGGAAGAAAATAACCGAAACTTTCAGAAAGTAAATATCCACCAACGAATGTTCCGGCTGCTATTGATGTGAAAACAATCAAATGTGAAGGCTTTCTGATTTGAAATACTGAATTGGTGGGAATCTTAATGGTTATCTTAGACAAGAATTTCTTAACTGTGAGCGTATCTGGCTTTATGTTTTTAAGTTTACCACTAATTAAAGTGATATTCTTCTTAGATCCGTCTTGTATTTCTGAATCAAGCGATTTGAAGTGACTAATTTCAATACGTGATCCTTCAATAATTTCTATAGATTTTTTCTTTTTCGATAATTCTGTAGTTGAGATTACCAATTTGTTTTGAGCCTGACCACAAACTGAAATGAGCAATAAAAATGGGAGTAATATTTTATTCATATCTTTTAAACTAACTTTTTCGTGAAAAACTGGTGATCGTTTTAATCCTTTCCATTTCTCACTAATAGCAAGATTAACTTTTAGAGAGCACAAGATGAGACGATTTGCATCTTTTCCGCTTCCGAACCATCAATTATTTTTGATAACATCTGTATCATTAGGAAAGATAGCTTTTTCGAATGTCAAACCGCCGATTAGCGGGTGACTATATTTTACCGCAACCAGTAACATGGTGACGATAATTCTAAACGCTTTTTTTGCATTGTAAATATGCTAAGATTAAGTTATCCCAAATCTAAAATTAAAAATCATTGAATACAAAGTAAGGGTGTGAAGGGTGGGTTTGGTGAAGATAATGTTTCGGATCTAAAATAGGCAAATCTTTGATTTGGTCTATTACATTTTTGATTAATAATTGGCTAAATCGGAGATTCTGCGGGGCTCCAGAAAGCAGAGAAGTCTCCAATAGCACTGTTCACATGATTCCATCACAAAAGTTTAACTGCTGTGTAATTAACCGTATTCTATCTCTTTCTTTGTTTCATAATCAAGGAAAGGTGTTGTAACAGCTGGTTTCCTGATTTGGTAATATACCATGTCTAAAAAGAATATTAGGAAAATGCAGGATGTTGTGGTATATTAATATCAAAATATGAGTTGCCGTATATTTTAAAAGTGACGAAGCGTTGATACAAGGCGACATGAGGGGCAAGAACAATAAGTACTTTTGATGAGAGGTCACCGGACAAGGAAGTCCGCGTAAATTATTTGCTGCTATATTAACCTTTTTAAATATATCACATGTCTTCACGCTGGCAAAACGGTTACTTTTGGTTAACCTTAACCTTAGTATTTGTTTCACTTTTTTTAGTGTACAAAAGTTCCACAATCCAATCGCTAACAATAGATGAATCAAATCATTATTTCTGTGGATTGGAATGGTGGCAGAATGGCACCTACACTGCGTGGCCGGAAAATCCTCCGCTCGCAAGAGCGATTATCGCTATTGGACCATATCTAGATGGGCATAGGGCTGACACATTCCAGTCATCGGCAACTACGTCCATGGATTTTTTTGTGGATTCGTATAATTTTGATTATTTCAATCAGGTTCACTTAAAAGAAAAACTGCTTTGGATTCGGATATCCGTAATGGTTTTGTTTTTATTATCCATACTTGTTATTTGGCGTTGGTCATTTCGGCTCGGAGGCCATCGTGTATCAGTATTGGCAGTTGGGATGTATGCTACTCTGCCTACAATTCTCGGGCATAGCGGAATTGGTACAACCGATATAATTTTTGTTACGTGCTTCATTGTGCTGCTTTGGAGGTTTTTTGCATGGGTTAAAGATCCAACGATGGTCAATGGTGTATGGTTCGGAGTAGGATTGGCTGCGGGCATGTTAGCCAAGTATTCGGTACTTCCATATTTCTTTGTTTCAATGTTGGTAGTATTTCCATTATTTTTTCTGGTCCCTTTAAAAAAAGAAAAGCAGCTTATACTTAAATGGTTTAAGCAAGCGCTGCCAAGCGGATTATTGGCTTCGGTCATCATGTTTTTTGTGATATGGGGATTTTATAGGTTTTCAATTGGAGCTGTTGGTAGTGAACCAATTATTCGGATTGGAATTGCCGAGGGTACGTTTTCATCAATATGGCAAGATGTTGTTCTTCCATTTCCCGAATGGTTTGCTGGTTTATTGGTTTTGTTAAATCACAATAAGGAGGGTCACTTGGCATACCTTCTTGGAAGTATTTCAGAAACGGGATTTTGGTATTTTTATCCACTATCTTTTTTAGTAAAAACACCCTTGCCATTTTTGCTTTTTACTACTGCCGGTATTTTTGGAGGACTACGCTATTGGAAGGAAACCAGCAATTGGGAATTGCTCGCTTTTCTATTGATCCCGATTGGGATTGTGGCAACAGTGCTTCCCAGTCATATTAATTTAGGACTTCGGCATGTGCTTTTAGTTTATCCAATACTGGCGATGGGGGCAAGTCTTGGACTTATCAAATTAGCAGATCACTTTCGTACTCGATATCAATGGGCTGGGTTTTTTCCAGTCGTATTTGTGGGATGGCAATTGACGATAACACTTATTGCTTTTCCTTTTTATTTATCTTATTTCAATTGGTTTGCAGGAGAGGAACCGGGGAAAATATTGGTGGATAGCGATTTGGATTGGGGACAAGGTCTTTTTGAGCTTGTTGAATTTTCTAAAGAGAATAAAATTGATTCATTAAATATTGCAGTCTTTACAGCTTCGTCCTCATGTTTGTATGATTTTCCATCCCTAAAAATGCTACCTCCCGACACGCGTGTACATGGCTGGGTAGCAGTTAGTGAGTATTTTTATCAGGGGGCAATGCGGCCTGTTATGTTTCCTATAGATGAATCGTGTAGTTTTATGGTATTCAATTTTGAAGAATCAGGAAAAGTGCATGCAGGTTATAAATGGCTGGATAAGTATCCAGTAACGAAAATAGGAGGTGGGGCTATTCGAATGTATTTTATCGAGTAGTGCATTATTAAAATATATTGTGCTCCTATAATCTTATCGATCGTTTCTACAGGAGGCTTTTAATAGAAAAATGTTACGTATGACTTTTAATTTGGGAATGGTCTTCGTGATCATGGCAAAACCATTTGTAAGCATTTAAGTATAATCCGATTAAGTTGTTAAGCTTCAACAATAACTGTGGAATATGGTCCAAATTATCTCACCTAAATTTGCAATCCCGAATCTATAATCTTTTCAAACAATAAATATTCAGGCACTTTTTCGATACTGTTGAACAACAATACCCTTATTGCCCCAGTCGAAACTGATCCTATTCAAAAGCTTGATCCTTTCCCAGGACAAATTGATTTTTTCATACCGCATCCTGCTGGCCCACTTCCCAAGTTTAACGTCTTCTTCCCATTGTACCGGAACCCTTGTATGTCCGTGCGTCATTTTAAACTCTAAAAGACGGCCATACATCTCTTCCCAAGGGACATTGGCCCTTTCCTTTATTTCCCAATCGAAACCAATTGCATCAAGGAGTTTTATTTTATGGCTACCTAATGTATGCCTGTTTAATTTTATCCTGTTTACCCAGGCAGCCAATTGTGAGTTTTTGTCCCACGGTACCTGGGTATGGCCAAAACTATAATGGAACCTTAACAATGCCCCATACATTTTTATCCAATATGCTTTGTTGATGTCCCAGGGGAAACCCAGCTTATCGAGCTTCAAAATCCTTGTTGGGGAAAGCTTATCCAGGATGTACAGCCGTCTTTGCAAACTAGTCCAGCGTTGTAGTGCAGGGTCAATTTTTAGCGAAACCTGGCAGGTGCCCCATTTTTTGTTATAAGCCTTTAGCTTTCTATAGCTTTCCTGCCATTGGCTTTGGTATATGGCGTCTAATTTCTCTTTGGTATCCTCCGTCCATACAAACCCCAGCTTGTCTAGCATCCTTTTTTTTACGACATCCAGCTTTCCCTTCCCTTCCAGGCACCTTTGGGTAGCCACCCAGCACCCCAGGATTTTATTTGCTTTCCAATTTACGGGCACAAAAGAATGGTCATATTCTTTTTTAAATTCAATTAACTGGAGGTATTTTTCCTGCCAGGCCTTTTCTTTTGATTTTTTAAAATTAAATACAAACCCAATATCAATTAACCTTTTTTCTCTATCTCTGGACAATTTGCCATTGTTCTTGACCGTTCTCTGCCTTTCGGCCCAGCTCGCCAGTTTTTCATATTTCCCGGGTATCTGGCAATGCCCAAATTCTTTGTGAAACGCCAGAAGATCCTGGTAATTTTGCTCCCAATGGGCATCATAAACCTCTTTAAAATTCCAGACAAAGCCCAGGACATCAAGTTTACTTTTCCGTTCCCGGCTTAGCTTGTTGGACGCGTTCATTCTGCGCTGGACACATACCCAATTACTAAGCTTAGGGTCTTGAGCCCATTTTTGGGGCACCCTACAGTGGCCATGTTCTTGTCGAAATTTCCTTAGCCTACCGTGCATCTCTAGCCATCTGCCTGACCTCAAGTCCACGTTCCCGCAAAAAACGCCCAATGTATCCAACCTATTAAAGCGTTCCCCGGGCAAAAATTCTTTGTCCTGTATCTGTTTAAAGAGCCAGTCCCTAAGCTCTATGTATTCAGGGCCATCCATGGGCAGGCAAACATGCCCTTTATCTTGGGCGAACCGTTGAAGTGCGTCAAAATTTTCCTCCCATGTATTTGTTGTTTTACTAAAATCAAAGCCCAGGCCAACCAGCATTTTTTTTAAGGAAGGCGGTAGTTTGTTTTGGATATTTCTTTGGATAATGGCCCAGTTTGCCAGTTCCCTATCCTGGTGCCATAAAAAAGGGACATCGCAATGCCCAAATTGTTCTTTATAGTCCACCAACTTTTGGAATTTTTTGTTCCAATCTACCAAGGTTCTCTTATCGAAGTTTTCGCTTTTGTAATTCATTTCAAGGCAATCGAATTTCATATACTTAAATACTTTTAAACTCTAAAAATTGTGCCTTAACCTGGCTGATCCATTCTTTGTATTAAAAAAATAAACCTTAAAAAGCCATGGTCAAGGACTTAATATTTCTGATCTTTTCTTTTTGATCCCTTAGATGGTTGATATGCTACCAATTTTATTTAGAAAAGCATCCCTCTGTTGGGAATGACGTTCTTTTAAACACCTCGTTTGTATCGCCATAGTACGGCCCAGTTTCTACTGATGCCGAAACCGCTTTTTCCAACTCTTCTCGCCCATTGCCGGATTCACACCTCATTTGGGTAATCGCCAGACATATTACCAGACCTATTAATAGCAGTCCGCTTACAGGCGAATAGTTAAATGAAGTTTTCAATTTAAAAAATAAGTAGTTGAGGTTGTTTTTTCTGAGCCCTTCCAGAGGTTAGGAGGTAAATAGGGAGAAATATGGTTATAGCAATATTTCATAAAACAGGTTTTAAGAGGAAGATTATTTTAAGAACACAAATATGAATAACTCCTGTTATTCCATGATTAATTTGAAGTTAAGTATTTATTAGTTTGAACGGCTCTTAAAAATATCCCCCATACGCCGTTATAGATTCCTTCACCTGGACAATCCGGAAGACCTGAGACGTAGGTAATTCATAAAAGTGAAGACAAGGCATTCATTCTTTCTTCTCTCACTCATTCCTTCTGGCGATAGGCATTTTGAGATGTTGGGTTTTGATGAAGGGCGCAAGCCTGTTGAGTGACAACCACTTCCTTTTTATCAGTAGGTATGGCTGGTAAAAAGA
>LXQK01000008.1 GCA_001683905.1 Marivirga sp. ANT-B6 | reverse complement strand
TAGGTATAAAATTATTTTTTTGTTGGTTTTAATCGGAGGAAATAAGACAGAGCTTTATATAATTAATTATACCTGTCTTATGAAAGTACAATTGATCTTCCTTTGCTTTTCCTTCATTAATACCCTGTCTTTCGGGCAGGTTTCAGCAAGCGACTCTACGCGCAAAATTAATTTTGAAGGATATGTGGATCTTTATTACCAGTATAACTTCAATCAGCCAGCTGATTTAAAAAACAGCGGAAGGGTTTTTGATACGGATCACAATAATATCACCATCAGCCTTATTCAGGCGAAAATAAGCTATCAACATAAAAAATATGAAGCAGTTGTCGACCTTTTATTCGGCCCAAATGCTGATCTGGCTAATTTTGGCAACGCTAATTCTTCCAGATTTATAAAGCAAGCCTATCTAACTTACCAATTAAGCCCCAGATTAAGTGTAACTGCGGGTCAATACAGCACGCATATTGGATACGAGGTAGTGGATGCGCCACAAAATTTTAATTACAGTCTATCTTATTTGTTTGGTACCGGCCCATTTTATCAAACAGGAATTAAGGCGGATTACCAGGTCAATGACAGATTATCAATCATGGGAGGTATAATCAACGGATGGGACCAGTTGTCAGATTTCAACGATAAAAAATCACTTACTGCCCAAATCGGACTTGTACCACATGATCATGTTCAAATTTATTTTAACTGGATAGGAGGGGACGAATACAATGGAATGAGTGGATTCGGCGACTTAAAGGGGTCTTATACAAACCTGTTTGACCTTGTGGCTCAATTTCAACCTCATCCAAAACTTCACTTTGGCTTGAATGGCGCTGTAGGGTTATTTAATACAGCTTATAATGCGGAAGTGCCGGAACTGGCCTTTTCACACGACGCGAAGTGGTATGGCTTGAGTGGTTATGCTGACTACGCCTTTTCTGATATATTCTCTTTAGGTCTACGCACGGAATATTTTAAGGATAAAGAAGGCATTAGATATTACGGCCCTATAGAAATGAGGGCATTTACCCTGACCGGAAACATAAAAGCCTACCAAAACCTCCTTTATATCAAGCCCGAAATTCGGTGGGATCATGAGACTGACTACTTCATTGAAAGAACAGGCATTCCTACTGACGACCAGGTAACGGTAGGGTTAGCTCTGATAGGAAAATTTTAGTACATCAACTCAAAACCAAACCATTATCACAAAAACGGCTGCGAAATCCGCAAATAACCACAATCAAATAGTAAAATAAATGAAAATATCAAATCTATTCAGATCCTTGTCCTCAAGGCTTATTCTCTCCTTCGTCTCTGTCGGCCTTGTTACGGTGTTACTTCTAGGATTCATTTCCTATCAACAATCTAAAAACTCGCTAATCAGCCAGGCATCTAAACAGCTGGAAGCAGTTCGTGAAATAAAAAAGAACCAGATTGAAGGTTTCTTCTTTGAACGTACAGGCGATATTACAGTATTTTCCAGGCATCCATCAGTAGTAGATGGGCTAGGTTCATTTTTGGAAGTATACAATACCCATGGAGCTAATTCTCCGGCTTACGACTCTGTAAATCTGATTTATGGTCCTCATCTAACAGAATTGAAAGAAGTTTATGGATATTATGATTTATTTCTTATCTCTAATGACGGTGAAATAGTTTATACGGTAGCACGCGAATCTGATTTTGCAACCAACTTAATCAGTGGTGCCTACAGCAAAGAAAATATCGCTACAGCCTTTAAGAAGGGAAAAGAAAAAATTACGCTGGTAGATTTCCAGAACTATTCCCCAAGCAATGATGATCCAGCATCTTTTATGGCTGCTCCCATCTTCAATGGCGAAGGGAAAAAAACCGGCGTTTTGGTGCTCCAGATTCCCCTGGATAAGATCAACGAGATCATGCTCGAGCGAAGTGGCATGGGCGAATCTGGTGAAACGTATATCGTAGGCCAGGATTATCTCATGCGGTCTGATTCCAGATTTGAAGAGGAGTCAACTGTTTTAAAAAGAACTATAAAGACTGAGGCTGTAGAACAGGCATTTTCCTTAAATGCGAATGCCATTATCATGGACGACTATCGTGGCGTGACGGTTTTAAGTGCCTTTAATAAACTAAAAATTCCTGGCCTTAATTGGGTGATTTTATCGGAGATAGATTACGAAGAAGTTTTATTGCCCGTAATCAAACTTAGAAATGCTATTTTTCTAGTGGCGCTTGGCGCCTTTGTGATGATCGTTCTGGCAGCATACTATATGGCACGATCTATTGCCAAACCTATCAAAGATGTTCGTGACTCGTTGGTGAAAATGGGGCATGGTGAATTACCTGATGAAGTAAATGAAGCTACAACAGATAAAGAAACGTCAGAGATGTCGATAGCCATCAACTCATTAATTCGTGGGCTTGGAAACTTTCAGACTTTTTCTACAGAAATAGGGAACGGAAACTTGAAAGCAGCTTTTGAACCTTTGAGTGAGCAAGATGCCTTAGGCAATGCTTTGTTGCGCATGCGAGACAACCTTTTTACTGTAGAGGTTGATGAGAAAAAACGTACCTGGATCAATGAAGGGATCGCCCAATTCAGCGAGATCCTTCGTTCAGACCAAAATGATGTAAAAGTATTGTCAACAAAGATTACGACTTCCCTCGTTAATTATCTGGGTGCCAACCAGGGGATGTTGTATATCATCAACGAAGAAAGCAACGACAACCGATATCTTGAATTACTTGCTTCCTATGCCTGGAACCGGCAAAAATTCCAGGAAAATACGATCCAAAAAGGGGAGGGGCTTACAGGACAATGCTGGCAGGAAGGTGAAATGATCCTCTTAAAGCATGTTCCTGATAGTTTTGTAAAGATAACCTCGGGGATTGGTGAAGCTTCGCCTAAGAACATCATTTATATGCCGTTGAAGGTAAACGAAGCTATATTTGGTGTAATAGAACTGGCATCCTTTCTTGAGTTCGAAGAACACCATATCGAATTTTTAAAGAAGCTCTCGGAAAATCTTGCGGCCACAATATCAAGTGCAAAGATTAACGAAAAAACAATGCGTTTGCTAGAGTATACCCAGCAACAAACCGAAGAGCTACGTGCACAGGAAGAAGAAATGCGCCAGAACATGGAGGAGTTGCAGGCTACCCAAGAAGAAATGCACCGCAAAGAAAAGGAATATTTGAAAACTATTGCTGACCTGAACAATAAGGTAGACAAGAAGAAAGTGGCGGTAAACGGCACTCATTAAAACAATAACAAATCCTTAATTTAAGGCAGGCATTCATTTATTGATGCCTGCCTTTTTTTAACCAGATCTTATCGTCGCCAGCCGAGCTCAAAAAGTT
>LXQK01000079.1 GCA_001683905.1 Marivirga sp. ANT-B6 | reverse complement strand
GATTATGACAAGATTCTACAATACCTCCAAAAGAAATACAGGCAGAAAGGAAGATCGGCTTTATAACACTCGCCTTTTTATCAAAATGAAAGAGCGCACTGAACGTCTATGAAGAAAAGCCCCTGAGCGCCATCAACCGGTGATTTTTTGGCACCATGCTTTAAAAAAAATTGGCACCTTTGTTGAAGGAGGTAAAGCATTAGAATCTACCGATTTCATTTTTTTAACCTTAATGACATTATCATGATGATATTACAACAATTGATAATCCTGCTAATATTGTTGCTATGCGGCATCGGTTCCACGATTTTTTTATTTTGGGTGCTGTTTAAAAAAGATGCACCTAGCTACGATGAAATCAAAAAAACGTTTGTATCAGAGTAACGCATCAAGAGAATAACAAATTCCCTGTCATATAATGTAGCAGGGAATTTTGCTTTTTGTACCTATTTATGATTCCAGTTATATTGGTCAAGCGTTTCTAAAGCTCTCTGCAGCAATTGAATGCAAGCGACAATATCTTTTTTATGAGCCATCTCCGTAACCTGATGAAGATGCCGGGTTGGTATAGAGATAGCGCCTGAAATCGCACCGTTTTTACCATTTCTTTGCAGACCCGCTGTATCTGTCCCGCCCGCCGTTAATATTTCCGGCTGCCACTTGATAGCATTTTTATCAGCCGTGGTTTTCAGGAAATCCACCATCCTATAATCACATATCGTTGACGCATCCATAATTTTAATGGCAGCCCCCTTACCTAATTCAGTAATCCTTTCATGCGCCTGCGCGCCGGGTACATCATAGGCGATGGTGGTATCCAGCCCGAAGCCAAAATCAGGGTTTAGCTGGTGCGCTGCAACCTGTGCGCCCCGAAGTCCTACCTCTTCCTGCACGGTAAAAACAGCATATACATCGTACGGGTTATCTTTTAAGGTTCTCAAAGCCTCAATCAAGATGAATACAGACACACGGTTATCTATAGACTTGCAATTGATGCAGTCCCCCATTTCAATCAAAGCGCGCTCTCTTGTAACTGCATCTCCTATAGTAATGATTTTTTTTACCTCTTCACCAGTCATGCCCAGGTCAATAAAATAATCAGATGTTTTGGGCACCTTATTTTTTTCATCCTGCGACATCACATGGATTGGCTTACTCCCCATTACACCCACCAGGTCTTTCTTACCATGTACAATCACGCGTTGTGCCGTCAGGGTTTTAGGATCAAAACCACCTAACGTATGGAACCGTAGAAAACCATGTTCATCGATATGGGTAACAATAAAGCCAATTTCATCCATATGTGCAGCTATCATGGCCTTCTTCTGATCGGGGTTGTTCTTCCCTTTAATCAGGGCTATGACACTTCCTAGATTGTCGACATAAAGCTCATCTACCAGGGGCGTTACCTCCTGAATTATTAACTGTCGTATTTTTTCTTCAAAACCAGGTGCACCAGGCGTTTCGCAGATTGCTGTGAAAAGAGAAATATTGATATCCATAAATTATCTTTTTGATGTAAAATTAGCCCAATCTAAACATATCCTCCAAAAATTTTTTTATAATCCTTTTAAAAATATGGGTACTGAAAATTAATTACGATGACTTCGGAGAATCATTTCCTTTCAAAATTCAAAGATCCTTTTAATAAAACAGGGAAATTTGCGCCCAGCCCCTCCACCATAAATTGCACAGCAATAGCTGCTACAATAACGCCAAAGATCCTTGTGAACCCAATGAAAAAGAGGTCATCAACACGGTGTTCTATAATATAGGAATAGGAGAATACAAGTACGAGTAAAATATACACGATAAGCAACACGATTGACAAACTCACATAATCCATACCTCCACCAGCTTTTGAGCTAAAGAGCATCACAGTGGTAAGTGACCCTGGCCCGGCAAGCATCGGCATAATCAGCGGAACCATGACCTTCCGAAATCGTTTTTTTGCAAGCTCATTATAAGAGTCCCCCTTTTCATCTCTATTGTCCAGCCTGGTTGCTGTTCCGCTCACCATTGAAATTGCCGTCAGCAGCAGCAAGATTCCACCGGCTATTTTGAAAACATTAATATCGATATCAAAAAAGTTTAACACATACTCACCGGCATTTAAAAAAATAAGCAGGATAAGAAATGCACCCCCTGTAACCATTAAAGCGATTCTTTTCCGGACAGCAGGTTTTGCATCTGCTGTCATCTCTTTCCAGATGGGAATAAGGCCTATAGGATTTACGATAGCAAGCATGGCTGCCAGAAAGTTAAGGATTAGGGACCAGTTCAAGGTTTAGAATTAATGAATTGTCTATACTTACTAAGGCTTATGACGTGAAATTGTTATGGAAGATCATAAATCCGGAAGAGCTCTCCATCCCTCACGATCCATTATGCTTAGCATTTAAATTGTCCGGCAAGGGGAATTGAATTAAAAAGCTAAAAAACGACCTAAGAGTTTGCTATGTTAAAAAATCACCTTAAGAAATATCTTAGGCGAAGTGCGCAAGGGGGGATTCGAACCCCCACACAACTAAATGCACCACCCCCTCAAGATGGCGTGTCTACCAATTCCACCACATGCGCTTACTAGCACAAAATTATAAAAATATTCGTAATTACAGTATAATTTATGCTGCATCCACCCCTAAATAAGCGAAAAAGATTTATTAGCCGGCTATTACTGGCACATTAGAAATCCTTTTTTATAAAGTATAAAAAAAGGAAGATTTATCAATTAACGTATTACCTAATTTTATGCGATAGGCTTTATTGCGTCTAGTAAAAATAGGATTTAAGCATATCAAATAATTTTTTGCAATTATCTAAACGAGGAGGAACAATAGCTTTAAATTTCGAGGGTACAAAAATTTT
>LXQK01000078.1 GCA_001683905.1 Marivirga sp. ANT-B6 | reverse complement strand
TATACCTACCATTATCTCTTATAAATCAAAGATCATTAGCTAAAGTAATTTATTGTAATTATATTATAAGAAATTTAATTTATACCAGAACTTCCGGCTATTTACTTTTTTTCGTCACCATTTTAAAAGTAGCTTTTCATCAATGAAGGTACTCGTCATTACAAGTGAATGGGATTTATCACCTTTTATAAAACGCCAGGTAGCGGCTTTGCGAAATCGCCGCGTAACCATCGATGTATTTATTTTCAGGGGAAATAAATCACCTTTTCAGTATCTATTGGCCTGGATTAGGTTGCGCAGGCGATATACATTGGAGCGCTATGATTTTATTCATGCCCATTTTGGTCAAAGTGCTTTATTAGCTATGCCTTTAATAAAGCCCCTGATTGTGTCATTTCGCGGCTCAGATCTGCTAGGGATAAAAAATAGAAACGGAAAAAATACCCTGTTGGGCTTCATCTTAAAATCATGGAGCAGATATGCCGCAAAGGTAGCGGCTCGTGTCACTGTAGTTTCAGATGAAATGGCACTGTTTTTACCTGATAACATTCCTTATTCGATTTTACCTAGCGGGGTAAACCTCGATATCTTTAAGCCTCTTTCGTCGCAAGCATGTAGAGAGCAACTTAATCTCCCACAAGATAAAAAGCTTATACTGTTTGGAGGAAGGCCAGAGAGGCTAGATAAAAGACTGTCACTGGCACAAGAAGCTATAAATGCTATTTCAATCCGGCATAATGCGGCCTTGATTACCATGCCGACAGTTTCTCATGAAAAAGTAGCGGAATATATCAATGCATGTGACTTTGTCCTTTTAACGTCACGGCAAGAAGGGTCTCCAAACATCGTAAAGGAAGCACTTGCTTGCAACGTACCTGTTATCTCAGTCGATGTTGGTGATGTTCGGTCACGAATTTCAAACATCAGCGGCTGTTTTGTTGCCGAAAGCGATTCTTCGGTTCATATCGCCGAAGCTTTAGAAAGAGGTCTGTCATCCCATCAGGCAATAGGGGGAAGGGAGGCAATACAGCATCTGTCAGAGGAAAAATTGATCGACCAGTTGATGAAGATTTATCAGGACGTCTTTGACAGGGCACAAACTTGAATGGTGAAGCGCATCACCCATCAGGATTATAAAAGAAGGAATCAAGTCCTGAAACAAAAGATTTATTAACTAAAATATTCTTGAGATATGAAAGATGTATCACTTACCCAGGAAATAATGATCGTTATAGTCGTACGCGATCGGTTCAGTATGTTTAAAAAGTGCTTGGAAGCAGTCTATGAACATACTACATTGCCGTTCCGGGTGATGGTTGTTGTCGGCGGTGCAGACCAGGAAACGGAGGCTTTTCTTAGTGAATTTCAAGCAAAAAATAGCAACTTCAAGCTGATCCTCAGGGAACATTTATTGATGCAGGGGGAGGCAAGAAACATAGCCTTAAATCATTTTGATGAAAGATACTGTGTGATGCTTGAAAACGATACGCTCGTCCATGAAAACTGGCTGGCCCCTTTATTTTCTTGCTTGCTGGAAGAGAAAGCTGCTGTCACTACACCCTTGATGTATTGGCATCGTGGGGTTCATTCTACAGGAGGCAAGTTTGTTCATTATCAGAAGGATGGAAAACCGCAATTCAAAAACAAGATACTTTATGAGGATTTCATCCGAAAGCCAATAGATTATCCTGAAAATCACTGTATCCTACTGGATCGCCATCAGTTTTCTGAAGGAAATATATTTGATGATGTTGAACCTTTCGACGTTGATTTAGGGCTTGCACTAATGAGATCGGGGTTAACAGTGTACTTTGAACCTCGTTCTGTTGCGACATATTCGGCTCCTCCGTTATGGGAAATAAGAGATATCGCACCATTTTCTTTCCGTTGGGACCCTGAAACCTGGAAAGTGCGCAATCAGGCATTTATGCAAAAATGGTCATTAACATACGAACCGTCCAGAAAATTAGCATCCTATCATCGGCAACAGGTCAAAGTATGGCTTGCAAAAAAGTTTCCTGGTCAGATGACGCTAAGTGTATCTAATGTCGGCGTAAAATATCTGAATTTGCTGCATACGTCAATCTCGCAGTTGCCATTTCTTAAAAGGAAAAGTGCATGAGAATTAAAATAAAAAGAGCGCGGGCAAAACAATCACACGATCGTGGTATAGACAAAGCCATTTCAGACAGCGCGATTCAACTGGTAAAAGCTCAGGGAACCTTGAAGCCACGTCTGCTGATTGTAGATCATGATGTTCGGGCTTTTATAATGCACCGCCTGGAATTAGCGCAGTTTCTCCATAAGGCGGGTTATGAAGTACATGTTGCATTGCCTCATGATCCGCAGCTTAACGCTGTTTCAACAGAATGCTTTGCTGTACATGGTTACTTTCTGAGCCGGCAAAGCACCCAGCCTTCGAACGAAATGCGGTGTTTTTATGCTTTGTATACCTTGTATAGAAAGATTCAACCTGCTTTGGTTCATCATTTTGGTTTAAAGCCTGTGCTATACGGTGGTTGTGCGGCGAGAGTCGCCGGCATACCTGCAGCCGTTAGTACTTTTACAGGCTTAGGGTATCTCTTTCGCGCGAATACGAGAAGCGCGTGGTTCTTGACCAAGCTAGTTTCGGGTGGGCTTAAATTTTCGTTTGCGCACCAGAACTGCAAGGTTATCGTTCAAAATCTTGACGATCTGAAATCCTTGTTCCAGAACGGTGTTGCAATTGCGCACAAGGCCTCCCTCATCAAGGGTTCCGGGGTTAATATTTCCGTATTCATCCCCCAACCAGAACCTGCCGGCGTACCTGTTATCATGATGGCCGCCCGACTGATTTGGGAAAAGGGAGTAAAGGAATTTGTAGAAGTTGCCCGCATTTTGCAAGCCCGCGGGGCGCAGGCCCGCTTCTTGCTGGTTGGCGAACCAGATTCAAATCATCCTTCCGCAGTCCCTTTAAAACAACTGGAATACTGGCACGCGTGTGGCTACGTCGAGTGGGTGGGATGGAGCTACAATATGCCTGAGTTGATGAAACAATGCCATGTATTTTGTTTGCCCTCTTACTATGGCGAAGGTGTGCCTTGTGTGCTTTTGGAAGCCGCGGCAACTGGTCGTCCTATCATCACCACCGATTCAGTAGGTTGCAGGGATGTTGTTCGTCATGGGCACAATGGGTTAATCGTGCCTGCTAAAGACGTCGCAGCCCTGGCAGAGGCTATCAATTATCTAATCGATGATTCACAGCTTCGAAGTCTTATGGGGAAGAGGAGCCGCAAAATAATCAACAAAGAGTTTTCATTAAATCAGGTCATCAAAGAAAATAAGGCTATTTATACTTCATTACTGAAAGTCAGCTAAAACGATCAATTTGCACTAAATTATCGCCTAGGTAATGCGGATTATGCCGGGAAAAGCCTGCTGATTTCAATTCCCGTAGATCTTAAAATCAAATAGAAACCCTGAAGGTTTTAAAAACCTTCAGGGTTTACGTTGCGTGTTTTCCATTAATCAAACCCACTATT
>LXQK01000077.1 GCA_001683905.1 Marivirga sp. ANT-B6 | reverse complement strand
ATAAACATCTCAAAAAACCAAATTAAGTTTTTAAAATTTATCCACTTATCCACACGCTAATAGTTAATAGTAATATTTTAATAAATTAATTCAATTAATATAAAAGTCCTGTTAAATGTGTATAACTCGTTTTTATAAAAGTCTTTTCATTTTCTTTATCTCACTTTCTCCTCTAAGTTTGGCGGCTCAGGATCAACAAGCTATTCAAATCGCTAATGAATATTTTATCCAGGGAGAATATGAAAAAGCAAAGGCGCTTTACGAAGATCTTACGAGGGACGAAAGGAACATCCCTTATATTCACCGAAATTATGTGCGGGTTTTAAATGCCAGTGCCGAAACAAAAGGTGCGGAAAAATATCTTGAAAAATTGATTCGCAATAATCCCAAAAATATAACCTATAAAATTGATCTTGAAATACGCTACAAGCAGCTCGGCAGAAATGCTGAAGCTGGGAAATTGCATGAGCAAGTCATCCAGGAAATAAAGAACGACGCTTATAAGACACGTCTTGCGTCCCAACATTACTATAATAACAATGAGCTGGACCAGGCACTAAAAATATATTTGGTAGCACGAAAAGAAAGTGCTGATCCTAATTTATACGCAATTGAATTAGCGAACTTATATCGTGTGATGAACAACAAAAATCAAATGGTCGTGGAGTACCTCAATTTTGCGAACGCCAATCCGGGAAATATAGACCAGGTAAAAAATATGCTCCAAAACTATCTTGTAGAAGAGGAAGATCTTAATAGTTTGGAAAGCATGCTTTTTGATATAGTGCAGAAAAGTCCCGAGAATAAATTATATGTTGATCTATTGATTTGGGTGAACTTACAGCAGAAGAATTTTAATGCTGCTTTTATACAAGCCCGGGCACTGGAGAAAAGATTGAAGGGAGAAGGCCGTAGTCTAATCGATATCGGATTAATAGCACTAGAAAACAGTGATTATGAATCTGCTATAAAGGTATTTGAATATGTCATTTCAAACTATAAGACGGGAGTAACGCCTATTTTAGCCAAACGATTTCTTATCAAGTCAAGAGAAGAATTTGTTAAGCATACATATCCGGTAGACAAGGATGCAATTTTGAGCCTGGTAAAGGATTATGAACAATTGGTAGAAGAAAACGGGATCAATGACAATACGCTTGAGGCACTAAGGAGCAAGGCGCTATTACATGCGTTTTACCTGGATGAAAAAGATTCTGCCATAGCGATTCTTCATCAAATTATTCGTTCGCCGAGAATCGATCCAGAACTAAGTGCAGGCTCTAAAATAGACCTTGGTGATATATATGTTTTAATAGAAGAACCTTGGGAGTCTGCATTATTGTATGCTCAGGTCGAAAAAAGCCAGAAGGACCAGCCTTTGGGTTATGAGGCTAAATTTAGAAATGCCAGATTATCATTCTATAAGGGGGATTTTGCGTTGGCTAAAGCGCATCTGGACGTTTTAAAGCTAGCAACGAGTCGAGAGATAGCCAACGATGCTATTGCTTTAAGCCAGCTGATCCAGAATAATACCGTTTTTGATACCACAGGAGAAGCTATGTCGTCGTATGCCGCCGTAGAACTACTACTCTTTCAAAACAGAAAGGAAGAGGCTTTAGACTCTTTAACCGCAATGCTCACTAAATATCCTGGCCATAGTCTAACAGATGAAATTCTCTATTTACAAGCTAAAATAGAACTTGAGATTGGGCGGTTTAAGCCTGCAATCGAAAAGCTCAAGGCATTACTTGCTAGCTACGATAGGGATATCCTGGGAGATGATGCTTTCTTCAAGCTTGCTACCATCTATGACAGGCATCTTAAGGATAAGGAACAGGCGATGAAGCTCTATCAGGAATTCCTCATATCCTATCCTGGTAGTATTTATGTAGCAGAGGCAAGAAAAAGATTCAGACTACTTCGGGGAGATATCGTCAATTAGCTTCAATAATTTCCTGATTGATAATATTTTATAGAAATTTCATTCGACACGTAAATGATTTAATTTTAAAAGCAAAAATATTGACAATTTTTTATATAGTATGCATGCATACTATTTTTTTTTGTGTATATTTGAATGAAGTGAATTTATGAAGCGAGAAGAAACCATTGATTATAACATCAAGGCATCCTGGCATGCGATATACAGAATGTATAATCAGCAGGCTATTAAAAATAACATTACGACATCCATAGGGTTTGTGTTATTGAACATTGATGCTGAAAATGGAACACCGGCAACAAAAATAGCCCCTTTAATGGGTTTGGAAGCTCGTAGCCTTACAAGGATGCTAAAGAGTATGGAAGAGAAAAATCTTATTTATAAGGAGCCGGATCTTATCGATAAGCGTTCGGTGAGAATATTTTTAACTGAAGAGGGCAAAGTAAAGAAGGAAATATCCAGAAAGACCGTAAAAACCTTTAATAACGTAATCAAAGAAGTAATACCGGCAGAGAAATTAGCGATATTTTTCGACGTTCTCCATGAAGTAAACAGGCTCATTGAAGAAAAGAATGTTTATGCAGCCCATAAATAATAGCATCACGGTATAAGTACCTCAATAAAGTGCTAAAGGTGCTATCGAAGTCGATCTACCATAAGTATTGACGACTTAATTTATTATAAAAAAACAAAAGAATCATTAATGGGAAGTTCCATCTGACAAATTAAAAAAAAGAACGAAATGAAACGAACTATCAGGAAGGTTGCGGTACTCGGATCGGGCATTATGGGTTCGCGCATAGCGTGCCATTTTGCCAATATAGGAGTACAAGTACTTCTTCTCGACATTGTACCAAAAGAATTAACAGAAAAGGAAAAACAAAAAGGCTTGACACTCGAAGATGCTTCTGTAAGGAACCGCATTGTTCAGGACGCTTTTCAAACCGCTGTAAAGTCTAAACCATCGCCACTCTATCATCTCGATTATGCCTCCCGCATACAGCTAGGCAATTTTGATGATGATATGAAGGAAATCGGTGACTCCGACTGGGTAATTGAGGTAGTAGTTGAAAATCTCAAGATTAAAAAAATTGTTTTTGACCAGGTTGAGCAATACAGGAAACCGGGGACTCTCATTACATCCAATACATCAGGCATTCCAATCCATTTGATGTTGGATGGCAGATCAGAAGACTTTCAGCAGCACTTTTGCGGCACGCATTTTTTTAACCCGCCACGCTATCTCAAGTTGCTTGAGATCATTCCTACCGAAAAAACAGATCCGGAAATCATCAAGTTTTTAATGCATTACGGAGATCTGTATCTAGGGAAAGAAACTGTGTTATGTAAAGACACCCCAGCCTTTATTGCAAACCGAATCGGTATCTATGCCATCATGTCGGCTATGCACACCATTGACAAAATGGGATTGACAGTGGGAGAGGTAGATAAGCTTACCGGACCATTGATTGGCAGAGCAAAGTCGGCTACCTTCCGTACTATGGACGTAGTAGGGCTAGACACCACCGTGAACGTCTCCAATAATCTCTATGAAGCGTTGACCCATGACGAATCTCGTGATACCTTTAAGCTACCTAGAATTGTAAAAGAACTCTATGACAGAAAATGGTGGGGAGATAAAACTAAGCAGGGTTATTTTAAAAAGGTAAACAAACCGGACGGCTCTAGCGAAATATTGGAGCTTGATTTGAATACTTTCGAGTATGGGGAGCGGAAACGCGCCAGTTTTAAAGCCCTGGAAGCATCTAAACCCATTGATAACCTAAAGGAACGCATCCGATTGCTGGTAAATTTTGATGACAAAGCAGGGGAGTTCTATAGGGCTACCTTTTACGACTTGTTTGCCTATTGCTCAAACCGCATTCCCGAGATCGCTGATGAACTATATCGAATAGATCAGGCAGTGTCAGCAGGATTTGGTTGGGAGCTTGGTCCATTCGAAACCTGGGACGTTCTTGGGGCGAAAAAAACAGCCGCTAAAATGGAAGAACAGGGTCATAAGCCTGCCCAATGGGTACAGGATATGATTTCCTCGGGTGCGGAATCCTTTTACAAATTGGAAGATGGAAAGCGAATGTATTACGATATCGATACTAAGACCTATAAAGTGGTGCCTGGTACCGAGGACTTGATACTACTCGATAATCTTAGGAAAAACAAGGTGCTTTGGAAAAATTCGGGTGCCTCCATATTTGATATTGGCGATGGCGTATTGAATTTAGAATTCCATTCAAAAAGTAATTCTTTGGGAGGAGATGTGCTAACTGCCTTGCAAAAGGCGCTTGATATGGCTGAGAAGGAATATCTTGGTCTGGTAATCGCTAACGAGGGCGCCAACTTCTCTGTTGGTGCAAATTTGGGCATGGTCTTCATGAGTGCTGTCGAGCAGGATTATGACGAGATAGACTTTATGATCCGGCAGTTCCAAAACTCGATGATGCGTGTTCGCTATTCCTCTGTTCCGGTGGTAGTGGCTCCTCATGGTATGGCTTTGGGAGGTGGTTGTGAAATGACGATGCATGCCGATCGTGTGCAGGCAGCTGCTGAAACCTACATTGGATTAGTAGAAGTTGGTGTCGGACTAATTCCAGGTGGCGGTGGTACAAAGGAATTCGCTTTGCGTGTTTCAGATAGAACTGAACCAGGAGATGTAGAGTTAAATGCTTTACAGAATGCTTTTATGAACATTGCCCAAGCTAAAGTCTCTACTTCTGCACACGAAGCAATAGATATGAATATACTTAGGCCACAGGATGGCATAAGCATTAATGGTAAAAGAAGAATTGCCGATGCTAAAGCAAGTGTTCTAGGGCTACATGAAGCCGGTTATGTTCAACCAGTCCAGCGTAAGGACATCAAAGTTCAGGGTAAAACCGGTATAGGCTTGTTCAAAGCGGGAATTTATGGTATGAAGATCGGTAAATATATTTCAGACCACGATGTAAAAATAGCCCATAAGATAGCCTACGTCATGTGTGGCGGTGAGCTGTCCTATCCACAAATGGTAAGCGAGCAATATTTACTTGATTTGGAAAGGGAGGCATTTTTGTCTTTAACAGGAGAAAAAAAGACGCTGGAAAGAATCCAAAATATCCTACAGGGAGGAAAACCTTTAAGGAATTGATTTTTTTGGTTGAATTGATCTCATAGTCATTGATTAGAAAATCATTAAAAAATAAAAACATGAATGCATATATAGTAGCCGGATATAGATCAGCAGTAGGAAAAGCCAATAAGGGTGGCTTCAGATTTACCCGCCCCGATGATCTTGCAGCTGAAGTAGTTAAATATTTAGTCGATCAGGTTCCGGGATTTGATTCCACCAGGGTAGACGATCTTATTGTAGGCAATGCAGTGCCAGAAGCTGAGCAAGGCATGCAAATGGGAAGAATCATTTCCTTGTTATCGTTGCCTATCAATGTATCGGGGATGATAGTAAACAGGTATTGTGGTTCTGGCCTGGAAGCTATTGCCATTGCGTCTGCCAAGATACATTCCGGTATGGCAGACTGTATTATTGCCGGAGGCACTGAATCGATGTCTTTGGTGCCTGTGATGGGCTGGAAGACGGCTTTGAATTTTCAGATCGCGACCGAGAACCCTGCATATTATACCAGCATGGGCCATACCGCCGAAAATGTGGGAGAAAAGTATAAAGTGTCGCGGGAAGATCAGGATGAATTCTCCTTTAATTCTCATCAAAAGGCTATCAAGGCTATTAAAGCCGGAAAGTTTAAGTCAGAAATTGTTCCGGTGACTGTGAAAGAGACCTATGTTGATGAGCAGGGAAAAAGGAAGACCAAAGAGTATGTGGTAGATACAGATGATGTTCCGGTGACTGTGAAAGAGACCTATGTTGATGAGCAGGGAAAAAGGAAGACCAAAGAGTATGTGGTAGATACAGATGAAGGACCACGTGCAGATACAAGTATGGAGATTTTAGCATCGTTACGTCCTGCATTTACCAATAAAGGGAATGTAACAGCTGGAAATTCTTCACAAACGTCTGATGGCGCCGCTTTCGTTCTGGTGATGTCCGAACAAATGGTGAAAGAGTATAACTTAGAGCCCATTGCCCGGTTGGTAAGTTATAAAGCGGCAGGTGTAGACCCTAAATATATGGGAATAGGCCCTGTTGCAGCAGTTCCATTGGCACTTAAAGCTGCCGGATTGAAATTGGAAGATATCGACCAAATTGAGCTCAACGAAGCATTCGCAGCGCAATCGCTGGCTGTAATCCGGGAGCTTGGCCTTGATATGAAGAAGGTTAATCCTAACGGAGGTGCTATTGCTTTAGGCCATCCGCTTGGGTGCTCTGGAGCCAAGCTATCTGTGCAACTATTCAACGAAATGCGTAGAAGAAATCAAAAATACGGTATGGTTACCGCCTGTGTGGGTGGTGGACAGGGAGTAGCTGGTATATACGAGTTTTTGAAATAATTCATCCTCTTTCACGCGAGTAGCGAGAAGTATGTCGAATGAAGGAATGGAATGCCCGGCATCCATACTTCCTGTTTATTAAAATTTTAAAGTATTAATTACATTTTAGATATGGAAACACTAGAAAAAAAGGACATGACCAAAGGTGGAG